>JAFDXH010000100.1 GCA_018268075.1 Bacteroidota bacterium
GTTGGCTGTAATGCGGACAGACCAAGAAACTTAAAAAATAATTATGGAACGATTAAGATTGCAAAACTTCTTTTTAACTGTATTGCTTTTTATTAGCAGTTCTTCGGTATTTGGACAGAAATTACAGCCTAAGAAAAAAATATTAGAACCTGACACTACTATTTCATCCAAAATAATGGGGAAAGACTATCAGTTGTACATTTCTTTTCCAAGTGGTTATACAACAAAGGATACAGTCAAGTATCCTGTTTTATATTTGTTAGACGGACGGTTTTTTTTTCCAATAATTAAATCTGCAAGAGAGGGAATGGACTTTGGTGGCGAATTAGAACAAGTAATTATTGTAGGTATTGGAAGCGGACTTGACGGAGCTTCCTGGTATGTGAACAGAACTTATGACTATACAACATCTATAGACACTGTTTCTGACAGAAAGGACGAAAAGGAGCTTGGGTTTCCAAAAGGAACACTTCAATCGGGCGGAGCAGAAAAATTTTTACAATGTATGACCAGAGAGATAATTCCGTATGTGGAAACACATTATAAAACGAACCGAGACAGAGGAATTGCTGGTCATTCATTGGGTGGGTTATTTTCTGCTTATTGCTTGTTACATTCAAAAGGTGTTTTTACCCGATATGGCATCAGCAGTCCTTCACTTTGGTGGAATAAGAATGAAATACTAAATCAAGCAGATTCTTTTTTTAGCAAAAACGAAACATGGGACATACCATCAGTTAAAATATTTATGTCGGTCGGTCAAAAGGAAGGACCTTTAATGGTACCTACATTGACTAAATTTAGTACACAGCTTGAAGAAAAGACGTATAAAAATGTTACGCTTACTTGGCATGTCTTTGACGATGAAACACATCTATCAGTAATTCCTGCATCTTTAAGTAGGACACTTACTGTATTGTATGGAACGAAAAAGTAGAAAGCACTACAGCCAACATGGGTATTGCTGCAATTTGGGCTGGACGATGTAAACATCGGCAGCAGTAAAAAAATCAGCTTCAGTTCCGGCTTGACGTTATAAATTTGGCTACGGAATAAAACATAAGCAACAGTTCAGCTATCAGCAGCAGTCCCGGGCAGACGAATTTCAAATGCCCAAACTGCAGCAATACCTGTTCGTTGGTAGCTATACCTTTAAAACTCTAAACATTATGAGACATATTTTATTCTCAGGGTTTTTAAGCCTTATCATTTTTTCTTGCCAAAAAGACAAAACGCCGGAGAGAAGAACTGAAAATCCACAAAGCGACAGCACTACACTTGCAATGTATGTAGATTTAGATACGACCAAGATTTCAGGTTCAGACACCTTAGTAGTCCAAAAATATTCATACGATAATTTGAAAAGACTTTCAAAATCCTACTACATTGAATACGATGATGGCGTGCCAGATGGCCTTTACCTAACTGAATTATTTTATAACGGCAATGATACATTACCTTTTAAAGTAATTAGAACTGATTATGAATTGCCAAGTGGTAATTTATCTTCCTCTAATTTTAATAACGTAGGTTATTACTATTATGAAGATGGCAAATTAACATCAGACAGTATAACGTCTAGCAGTGACCCATCAATATTTTATGTAACATCATACAGTTACGAAAAAAATGCCATTACAACAACTTATATATTGACACAATCACCGCCTTTAATTTCTGCTGTCAAATATTATCAGACTAAAACTAATGGAAACACCACTTTGCAAATAGATTCTTCATTTGTTAACGGAACATTTTCAGGTAGCCCGGAAATGTCCCTTTCAGCTTCTTATGACACCAAGCACAATCCATTCTATCATTTGTTAAGTAGCATTACCAATATTCCACCTGAAATTTATTCTATTGAAACTTACAGCGAGGACATGATAGTTGAAAAGAATAATCCGATAGAGATTATTTCGGGCTTTCACTTAAAATACATTTATGAATACAACCAAGATGACTATCCTACGATAGCAAGAGTTTACGATATTGAAGAGCCTGTACCGTTTTTGTATAAACGAATTTTTATTTACACAAAACTTTAAATAAGTAGAGTAGCCATTATTGTAATAAATAAAACGTTATGCGTTTAAAACTTTAAACATTATGAAAAATATTTCATTGGTAGTTTTTTTAAGCCTTATTATTTTTTCTTGCCAAAAAGATAAAACACCGGAGAGAAGAACTGAAAATCCACAGAGCGACAGCACTACACTTGCAATGTATGTAGATTTAGACACGACAAAGGTCTCAGGCTTAGACACCATAGAAGTCCAAAAATATTCTTATGATAATTTGAAAAGGCTTTCAAAATCCTACTACATTGAATACGAGGACGGCGTACCAAATGGCCTTTACCTAACTGAATTATTTTATAATGGTAATGATACATTACCCTTTAAAATAGTTGAAACTTTTTATGAATCACCAAGTGGTAATGCAGATGTCCCAAACATCGGTTATTACTTTTATAAGGCTGGTAAACTTATTTCAGACAGTCTAAAATATAATAATGGTTCATCCGCATTTTTTGTAGACAACTATAGTTATACCAGCAATGCTATTATCTCAACAAATATATATGCATCAACGCCACCTATAATTTCTGTATTCAAACATTACCAGACCAAAACTAATGGAAACACTACTTTGCAAATAGATTCCTCATTTGTAAATGGCATTTATTCCGGTACTTCAGATTTAACTTTCTCGGCATCCTACGATACAAAAAATAATCCGTTTCATAATTTAATAACCAGTTTAGATATGCCATCTTTTATTTATGGAATGGAAACATATAGTGAGGATATGCCAGGTGAAAAGAATAATCCGGTAGAAATTACTTCCGGCGGGTTTCACCTGAAATATTCTTATGAATACAACCCTAATAACTATCCTGCCGTAGCAAAAATTTATGATGACCCGGACAATGACTCAACCTACTATTACAAACGAATTTTCATTTACACAAAACTTTAAATGAAAGAAAGTAACTGAAAATTACAATCAACAAATTCAATAATTAAAGACATTTAAGCTGCATGATAAGTTTATCAAAAACAACTGATATATTTTTAAATGTAGTAATTCCTGTTTTTTTAGGATGTATCTTTTACTTTTTGAAAAATGAAATAACTGTACCGGAAATGATTCAAAATTATCTACCTGATGGTTTGTGGGCTTATGCTCTTCAATCCTGCATCCTTATCATTTGGAATAGAAAAATAAATATTATTTGGAGCATTGCCATTATGTTATTTGCAGTAATTTTTGAGTTATTGCAATACTTACATTTTATAAATGGCACAGGAGATTTTTTTGACATTATAATTTATTTTATTTTTTTTGGTATTGCATTAAGTGCAAATAAATTTTTCATTTCAAACATCTATTTCAAATTAACAAGCTATGACAAAGATTAAAAAACCCTTATTATCTGCTTTATCAATTGTGCTGTTTTTTATTATTGCATTGGCAAGCAATCCATCAAAAAAGACATTTAAAAATTCATCATCATGGATTCCAAAAGATTTTAACCCCAATAAGACAATACTGCTTGTTGAAAAATTCGCAATCTCTGGCAGGGCAGAACAAAATATGGAAGATTACATGAATCAGAAATATCCCTATAAATTTGAGTTTGTAGATATTCAAACAATTAAAAATAAAGAAGGGAAATATGCTGACACTAAGTTATACAGATATGCTTTAGTAATTTCTTCTCATACTTCTACAATGACAAAGGCGCAAGGTGCAGTTACAAGCGGAGGCTTAACTACAACAGGGTTTGACTTTAATTTCTATGATAGGGACTTAAATAAAAGTTATCCACCTACAAGGAGACCGTCAAGTTATGCAAGCACTACTTTTAAACCGGTTATAAATACAATTGTAAAACATTTTGAATAGCCTCATTAAAGTAAGCATTATAAACTTGCCACCACAGAAAACAGGAATCTTTGATATTTGTTTGTTTGCTGTGTTTGACAGAATAATTTTTAAACTGCAAGACTTCGGACTAAACTGTACAGCTACCAACAAGCGCATTGGCAATAGCAGGGGCTGACGTGCATTTCATCAGCTTTTGGTTCGCTATTGGGCTGTAGTTCCGGGCTGAAAATTCTTTGATGAACTTTAGTACATATTCTGTACTTTCGGTTCTTTATTGAGCTTTGGTTCCGGGCTGAAAGTACATTGAATCCCCTGCCATCGCCAATGCGTACCGTTATAAGCAATGGTAACGGGACTGTCTCGTCCTAGAATAGGTTTACAGTAAAATGTAAACAAAATGAACAATAAAGCAGTAGAAAAAGAGGCAATCATAGCCGAGTATTTAACAGGTGATTTGAGTTATAGAAAATTA
>JAFDXH010000101.1 GCA_018268075.1 Bacteroidota bacterium
AATTTCTGATTTTTTGCTCTAAAGCCTGCCGCTGAAAAGGCGCCAGCATATTCCCAAAATCATTAACAGCTACAGGGGGTACAGGTTTGGGCTCAATCGTTTGTGAGTAAACTGCCTGCAATCCTGCAAATAAAAAAAAGAATAACAAAAATTTCTTCATCAATCAACTATTAGATGATTCAATGACCAAAAATAATTTCATCAGGCAATTCGTTTTTATCTACCTCCGCATCATAAGGAAAATGTTGTTTCAGTGCCTGGCCGATTTTTGAAATGGCTGTGCAAATTCCATTGACAATATTTTCCTTTGAAATAATAGCCAATATGGCCTTTACTTCATTTTGCCAATGAGCCTGCCCTGTAGCATCATGAATGCCTTTATCAGCGTATATCGCTAATTGCTGATCTTTTATAGCAATATAAAAAAGTACACCATTTCGTAGTTCCGTTTCTTCCATTTTAAGAGAACTAAATATTTCGCCAGCCCGGTCGAGCGGATCTACATATTTGCAATGGCTTTCAACAAAAACTCGTATTTCACCACTAGTTTGCTTTTCAGCATGCCGTATGGAGTTTACGAGTATCGCATTTTCCTCTTGAGTGAAAAGAGGCTTTTTGCGGTTGAGTGGCCACATTAGATCAAGGTATTATTTTATATTAAAATCAACATTTGGCGCTTTTTCGCTGCCGGGGTCTGCTTTGTAGAATGCTTTTTCGTGGTAACCAAACATACCTGCAAAAATATTACCAGGGAATCTCTTGACTCTTAAGTTGTAATCCTGTACTGACGCATTGTAATCCTGACGAGCTACATTTATGCGGTTTTCAGTACCTTCTATCTGAGTTTGAAAGCCTTGAAATGCTGCAGTAGTTTTAAGGTCTGGATAATTTTCAACAACTGCCAGCAACTTACTGAAAGAGCTTTGCAAACCTGCCTGCGCATTTTGGTAAGCCTGTAAAGATGCAGGGTCATTTATATCTACATTTACTGATGTTGCTTTTGCACGCGCCTGTACTACTTCTGTCAAGGTACCTTTTTCAAAGTTGGCAGAGCCCTCAATTGTTTTTATTACACTGTTGTATAAATCAGTTCTGCGCTGATAGTTTGCTTCTACATTACTCCATTTTGTTTTTACCTGCTGATCTACATTGATCAGATTGTTATAAGCGCCACATCCCCAAAAAACGAGGAGCACGATAATTCCTAAAATTATGAATAAGCCGGATCTTGATTTCATTTTTAAAATTTTTTATGAACCTATAATTTTGTTCGAGCCCAAATATCTAATATTTTTCTTAAACAGGTCAGATTTTCCTGCATAAATTTAGATGGATATCCTGTGAGCATCCATTCTTAAAAAAACAGGGCCATATTGGGTACTTATATCTATTTAATATCAGCAAACACTAATTGGAAAGTGCCTGTAATTAGCAATTAGTGTTTACTAATACCGATTGTTATTTTATCTGCGTGTGTTTCGTTCTACATCCTGTATATTCTTGTTTATTCTAAAAAGTACCAGAATGAATTCGCACCACATACGCCAGAATATATTTCCTAATACGAGGAATATAAGACCCCCTAAGAAGCCTCCTGGCATCAAGCTGAATGCACTACCGCCGCCAAACCCATCATTATATCTATTGCCACCGCCCGAAAACATCATCACTAAGGATGCTAATGTAATGATGATGGCAACAATCGCATACAATAAAGGAATAACCTGAAGGGTGATCATTCGTTTGAATTGAAGGAAATCGGTTAAATTAAATGTTTCTTTTCCCTGCACACCTTGAGAAATTTGATCTTCGCTCATAATGTAAGTTTTAGTTGATTATTAAATATCTTAAATATAAAATTTGACTTCAACAAACACAAGCTTTGTGCGTAATTTGTTTAGAACATGGGTGTGCCTACAGTAAAATGGTTGGCAGGCATAATTCTCAGCCTTGTTCTATCGCTTTTATTCCCGGCAATTCTTTTCCCTCAAAAAACTCCAGTAAAGCGCCGCCGCCTGTAGATACATAACTCATTTTGTCAGCCAGATGAAATTCGTGTACCGCCGCTACGCTATCGCCCCCACCTACGAGGCTGTACGCACCCTGCGAAGTAGCATCTGCTACGGCCTCAGCTATGCCTTTAGTGCCAGCCTTGAATTTTTTCATTTCAAACACTCCCATCGGGCCATTCCACAATATGGTGTTGCTTTCAATAATTATTTTTGAGAAATTTTTAATTGATTCTGGCCCTATATCAAGCCCCATCCAGCCTTTTTCAATTTGATCATTGGCTACAATTTTAGTATCGGCTTCTTCTGAAAATTTACTTGCTATTACACTATCTACAGGAAGCAGAAGAGATACATTTTTGGCTTTTGCCTTTTTTAATATTTCGTTTGCGAGGTCTAATTTATCTGATTCGCACAGGCTATCACCTATTTCATTTCCCTGCGCTTTTAAAAAGGTGTAAGCCATTCCGCCCCCGATGATGATGTTGTTGGCCTTATTCATTAGATTTTCTATTATCTCTATTTTGTCAGAAACTTTTGCACCACCTAAAATGGCAGTGAATGGTTTTGCATCACTGTTCAATACTTTTTTTGCGTTGGTAATTTCAGCATTCATCAGCAGGCCAAACATCTTTTTATTTTTTGGAAAAAATGCTGCTATCACTGCGGTGGAAGCGTGGGCACGATGTGCTGTGCCAAATGCATCATTTACATATACATCGCCAAGTAAGCCTAATTTTTTTGCAAAATCTTTGTCACCCAATTCTTCTTCTTTGTGAAAGCGCAGGTTTTCTAAAAGCAGCACTTCGCCCGGCTTCAGGGCTTCGGACTTTTCTTTTGCTTCTTCACCTATGCAGTCATTGGCAAATAGAACGGTTACTCCAGGCAGTAACTTTTTAAGGTGAGGCAATAAATGCCTTAATGAATATTTATCTTGAACAGCGCCCTTGGGCCTTCCAAAATGGGACATGAGAATGACGCTGCCGCCATCGGTCAAAATTTTATTGATCGTAGGAAGTGCCGCTGTCATACGGCTGTCGTCGGTAATGTGAAA
>JAFDXH010000102.1 GCA_018268075.1 Bacteroidota bacterium
ATTTTGGTAGGAATGCCCGAAATTCCATAACTCACTACAATTTTACTTTCATGATCAAAAAGCACCTTGAAATCATATTTATGTTCTTTGATAAACTTATTTACAACAAGTTCTTTTTCTTTTTGGTCGTCAATTCGTTCCCATGTATCTACAAAAAGGAAGACGACATTACTGTCATTCTTATACTTTTCTACCATTTGCTGCATTGCCGGAAAAGAAGCTTTGCATGGGCCACACCATGTAGCCCAGAAATCAAGAACAACAACTTTGTTTTTCAATGCGCTCAATTCTACCTTCTGCCCTCTATTGTCAAACAGTTCAAAATCAGGTGCATTAAGATTGACCATGGTTTTCACGAGTTCCTTCTTGGCCTGCTCTGCTGCCAGCGTTTGAAGCTCGCCATAATATTCATCCCACGTTTTCTTTGAAGTAGGTTTATACATCTTTTTCAGCAACATCACCGTATTGCTATCCGCTGCGTTATTCACCACAAAACTGGCAAGTGCAGGCTGAAAATCTTTATTCGGCAATACTTTTTTACCAAATAAAATATAGGTATTATTAAGCTTTACATCCTTTCCCCCCGCAATGGATAAAGCCGCTTCCTTTATGTAAGGAAACCCTGCTTTATAATTCCCCAATTTATATTCAATCAAAGCATAAGTGCCCATATAAGCAGCATAATTATCTTTTCGGTTTTCTAACCACTCTTTGGCTGTTAGATTATATGGCTTTTTGTCCTCTGGATTATTTATTTCCTTTTGGGCTATTTGCATTGATTGCCTTGCAAATTCAAGCGCCTGATTCAGGTTCTCGCCTTTTTCCTGAATTTTTGCGGCTATGGAATTTAAAATTTGAGCTTTTAAAATCTCGGAAGCATGATATTTTATAAAGCTTTTCTCTAATTTTTCATAATTCTTGGTGTTTCCTACTTCCCCCAGAAAAAGTTCAGTCATATATTCTTCAACACCATTCAGGTTTGGAGGCACCCCAGTTTTCTTCGCTCGAACTATATATTCATCCAATAATTCTTCTTTTTTTGTTATAGAATTTTCTGGCCTAAATTTTTTCCAAATATCTCCAAGTACCCATTGCCCATCGGGGAACTTCTCTTTCATAACTTCGATAGCAAAGTTCTCTTGCTCTGGTAGGTTAGCATAAAAATACAAGACCCGGAAGTTGTAATAATCAAGCTCTGTTTTAAGCCCTCTCTTTAAAAGCCATTCAATATTATTTTGGAATGCTTTATCCGAATTAGTGATATCTAATTTAGCTTGTAGCCTAGTAAAAGCTATAATATTTTTTGCTTTTTCATCCTTATTCATTTCGAAAGCCGCTTCATAATATTCAATTGCCTTTTCTGTATTATCCTTTTTTAAGCCAGTTAAATAGCTGTCTTCTGAATAAAATTTAGCAGCACTCAAATTTGCCCCCGGCACAACAGAATCTCCCTTATATAACTCAACAATATATCCATCTCCATCATTTGTATCAAATGCCCCATCTACCTTTATTCCTATTGCAACAAAGTTATCTTCGCTATTAGTTTGAAAGGACCCTACATATTTATTTCCAACTCTGGTAAGCACCAGCGAACTCAGTTCGTTATTTTGGCTACCCATTTTATATACAACGCCCTCCACCTGCGATTCACTTCCCTTTGAGTGAGACGAATAGGTTATCGAAATTTTTTCTCCAGCCTGAGGTTTTTCAGGAGAAAAAGTCAAATTATCTTGTGCGATAAGTGAAGATGAAGAAATTAAAAACAAACCAATTAGAAAAAATATATTTTTCATTTTCTTTTTACATGAATAAAAATCCAGAATTTCACTTTTAAGCGGAAATGGAAGATTCTTTAATTTTAATAATTAGGATTTTGCGTTAGATTTTTATCAATATCCCGTTGAGTTTGTGGAACAGGCCAGAGATAATCTCGATTTGGATTAAAGCTGCGTGTCTCAACCTTAATATGTTCCTGGCCGGAATATGTCACTGCGCCTGTGGTTTTATCAACTGTGCCCAGCCGTGTACCATATACCTGACCCTTCCTCACCTCTTCGCCAATTTTCCAGCGTTGAATATCATACCACCGCAGGCCCTCAAATGCGAGCTCAACCCGCCTTTCTCTTCTTACCAAAGTTCGCAGAGTAGATTGACTATTATATATTGACCTGTCAACTTTTGGCATTCCAGCTCTGGTTCTTACATCATCAATTGCACTATAAACAGATTCGTCAATCTGGTTGAGTTCAATTTTAGCTTCTGCATAACTCAACAATACCTCTGCATAGCGGATGATGATAACATTTAATCCTGAATTCCACCCATCTTCAAAATCTTCTGAATAATGTGCGGTAAATTTCTTTTCGAGATATCCTGTTTTTGAATTTAACCTCTTATTATAATAATCAAAGGAGGTCGGAGTTATTGGATCATAATAAAACCCTTCATATAATTGACCCGGATAAATAATACTTGCCTGCAGCCTGGGATCCCTGTTTTCATAAGGTTTATCTGGATTGTATCCTGATGCCGGATCACTAATAGTTTTACCATTCAACATTTCATAAGCATCTACCATTGCCTGCGTTGGAGCAAGAATGGACCATCCTCCCATTGATGCGGGAATAATAATCCCCGGAAGCCAGTTTGCATCATAGAACCCATTTTCTTTATACTGAATATCAAGAATCACCTCACTATTATTTTCATTTGCCTTTCTGAAGAGATCTCCATAATTAGGAAAAAGTGAATACCCTAGCCCCTTTACTTTTTGAAAGTCTATAATAGCTGCTGTGTAATCGCCATCATACAATTCGATTCTTCCCTTTAGCGATAGAGCCGCGCCCTTTGTAATGCGACCTACCCCACTTGCCGGATAGCTTTTAGGTAAAATATTTGAGATCGTATCAAGCTCCTTTACAATAAAACTACGTACATCTTTATAAGGCGTCCTTTTGATTATATTAGCCTCCTTGGGAGAAATGGTTGATGTTACTAATGGAACATCTCCGTAAAGTTGCGACATTATAAAATATTGGTAGGCTCTTAGGAACCGCGCTTCTCCTTTATACTGCTTTTTTAAAGTTTCATCCATCGGAGTTATGTCCACGTTTTCAAGAAACCAGTTACACCTTTGTACCGTAGTATAATTCCATCTGGTAAATAAAGACGCATCATTGGCTTCCGCAGTACCATTTCCGTAATGCTGATATCCATGGTTCGCCCTCCAACTATAAACATTATCTGTTACTGCATCCAGATAATAAATACTAAAATTGGTTTCCCAACCATTTTGGCCGCTAAATGGATCCAAACCACCATTATAACAGCCATACAATGCTGATAAGGCATCCTGCTCGGAAGACCAAAGAGAAGAATTACTGTAGGCATCTAGTGGATTTCGTTCGAGAAAATCCTTTTTGCATGCTGTTTGTGTTAAGCATATTAGAGATAAAAAATAAAATAATAATTTTTTCATTGTAGTTAAGATTAAAAGGAAACATTAACGCCTATGGTGCTCACCCTTACCTGAGGGTAAAAATAGATGCTGCTATAATTTGGCGACTCGGGATCAACCCATTTATACAGATGATCAAAGGTTAAAATATTCTGACCACTATAATAAATACGGATCCTTTCTATGCCTAATTTCTTTGTTAGCTTTTCCGGCAAAGTATATCCAACCTGTAAATTTTTTAGTCTTACGTAAGAACCATCCTTAACCCAAAAAGAGGAAGGAGTACTATTTTGCCCTTGCGAATTCAAAATCCTTGGCATTGATGCATTCAGATTATTAGGAGTCCACGAATCTAAAAGTGCTGTTGTAGGTTTTCCCTGGCCATCACTTACCATACCAATTTTTCCATCATCTGTATAGTTTTTTACACCAGCAGCCCCTTGTAAAAAGATTGTCAGATCAAACCCCTTCCACTTGCCGGTCATATTTAATCCAAAAGTTGTTTTTGGGAAATAAGTACCCAGAAACATTCTATCCTCCGAATTGATTTTTCCATCCCCATTGAGATCTGCATATTGCAAATCACCTGCTGCAGTTGTGGTTGTTTGGAATGGCGCTTTAGCTACATCTGCATCCGACTTAAAAATACCAATGGCCTTATAGCCATATAAAGAATAGAAAGGCACTCCTTCGTCATAATAAGTATAACTTCTAATAACCGGCCCGGTACTATGAAGGTCTTCCACTGTATTCTTAATAAATGAAGCATTTGCGCTAATATTATAGGAGAAATCACCAATCCGGTTATTATATCCAAAAGTGAACTCCCATCCCTTATTTGACATTTTTGCCGCATTTTGTACAGGTGCGTTTAGGCCAAAAACAGCACCTACGGGAATACTAACCAATATTCCGTCTGTTAACTTGTTAAAATAATCAATGGTAAGGGTTAATCTATTGTTTAAAAAACCAGCGTCTATCCCTATATCCGTTTCTCTTGTAGATTCCCACTTTATATCTGCATTTGATCCATCAACCGGTGATATTCCTGCTGCAATAACAGGACTGGTGCCACCGAAAACATAGTTTTGACCTGCTGATACCAAAGAAATAGCTGGATAATATTGCTGATCTATGGAAAGGCCTGAACTAATAGTCTGATTTCCCAATTTGCCCCAGGAACCTCTTAACTTTAAAGAAGATATTACGGAATTCAAATTATCAAAAAAGTCTTCTTTATCTAAATTCCATCCTGCCGAAAAGGAAGGGAACAGACCCCACCGATTATTTTTTGCGAACCTGGAAGACCCGTCATAGCGAAGATTGGCTTCAAATAAATATTTACCCGAAAAATCATAGTTTAAACGCCCAAAGTAGGATTTCAAGGCAAGTTCATAAGAATAGCCGCTCGTTGTTTGCCCATCTGTTGAACCCAGATTAATATCTGAAAGAAGATTGTTCAAGAAATTTCTCCTATAACCGTCATTGTAGGTATATTTATTATATTCCTGCGAATACCCTCCTAATATTTTAAAATTATGAGACCCGAATGAAGCGCTGTAATCTACAAGTCCCTGAAAGGTGAGCGTATTCTTAAATCCGTTAGCAACCGTTACAGTATTGGGCCCCTGGTAGAAGGTTTTATTCCCATTTTCATCATAATATTGGTGATCAGCAACAAAACTTTTATCGTGAAGTATATTCATCATATAGGAAACAGAAGGTCGGAAATGTAGTTGTCGTACAGGCTCCCAATCTGCAATTACATTACTTAGGAGACTATAGTTGTCGATATTTTGGCCCCCCGGCCCTTCCAGCCACGCCATAGGGCTGCCATTTCCAATATACCCGAACTGGCCATTTTTAAATTTATAGGGAACGGTGGGCGAAATTAAATTGGTGAGTCTAACGACTTCTGTAAACTCTCCGGTAACAGGGTTAGTTGGTCGTTCTTGTGAAGAGTAAGTGAAAGCTGCATTACTTGATACTGATAAGTTATCCCTAACCTGCGATTTTAAATTGTACCTAATGGTATATCTATTTGCATTTGTTTTTTTAACCAAACCCTCTTCATTAAAAAGACCTAATGAAAGTAGGTATTGCGACTTATTATTCCCCCCACTAAAGCTCAGGTAGTGATTTTGTTGAATTCCCTGTTCTTTATAAAGCAAGCCCAGCCAATCTGTATTTGGATAATTAAAAGGATCCGATCCATCTTTGAATTTTTGAATCTCTTCAGGTGTCCACCGCAAAGGGCTTCCCTCATTTGCTAATGCCTGATTATACAGGGTAGCCGCTTGCCATGAAGGCAAAAAATCTGGCAGTCCATTAGGCTTTTGTTTTCCTAAATAGGCATCGTAGGAAATCCTAAAAGTTCCTTTCTTACCTAATTTTGTTGTTACAAGCAATACTCCATTGCTTGCCCTTGAACCATAAATGGAAGCAGAAGCAGCATCTTTTAAAACCGAGATGGTTGCTATATCATTTGGATTTATGTTATTGAAATTATCAAGCGTAGTAATAACACCGTCAATAACAACAACTGGATCAGCATTATTTAAAGTACCTATGCCTCTTATTCGGATTGAACCAGCATCCTCGCCGGGCTGGCCGCTATTTGCAGCAGTAATCGTAACGCCAGCCATCGTTCCCTGCAAAGCGCTTATCATATTCGTTACCGGTCTGTTTTCAATTTGCTTTTCATCAATTTCTGAAACAGCTCCGGTAAGGTTTGCCTTTCTTTGGCTACCATACCCCACTACTACAATCTCCTCTTGTTGGCTCACCTTTACTTTTAATTCCACATTGATTGTGCTTCGTCCCTTTACCTCAATTTCTTGTTCGGAATAGCCTATCATAGAAAAAACTATTATAGCATTTTTGCTATCAGCTACTTCTAAAATGTATTCCCCATTTTCGTTCGTCATGGTTCCCCTGGTATGGCCTTTAAGCAATACAGAAACATTCGCCAATGGCTTGCCCCCTGCATCTTTTACGATTCCTTTCACAGGGTCAGCCAACCCTAATTGAGCAATACCCTGCTGGACTACCAGGGAATTTGCCTCCTGCCTTTCCTTCACCACCACTGTCTTTTCTAATATTTTATACTCAAGATTCTTCGACTGCAGCACCTCATCAAGTGTCTCTTTAAGCGTTGCTCCTTTCACATTCACGGATACCTTTCCTGCATTCTGTATTACATTATAGGTGTACAAAAAATCAAAGCCTGTCTGCTTTTGAATTTCTTTAAACACCTTCCTTAATGGTACATTGTTTTCCGAAAGGGTTACAGTTTGTGAGATGCCGGTAGCGCTTACCTGCATCAAAAAACCAAAAATTAAGAGGGCGGTTAGTTTCATAATCCGCAGGGTTTGGGGGACTACACCCTTCCTATTTCGAGTAGTCCCGGATTCTACCAATAAATGCATAAATTTGTTTTGGTTTGAGTTTACAAATAATAATTCTACACAACAGTTTATTAAAAAAGCTCAGATTACGGGGATTTCGATGGCCGTCGAAATCCCATTTTTATAGAACTTAGTTTAATCCTTTTAAGGCATCACGATTACCTTCTTCCCTTCAATTTTAAAATTCACAGCACCCGTAAATTGTAACATCTCTAAAACCTTAGAAACTTCCACATGCCTGGAAATCGTACCTCCAAAATATGCGGGTACTTCCCCCTTATATTCCACCACCAAATCGTACCAACGGCTGATTTGATTCATCACATCCTTAATATTTGATTTTTCAAAATAAAATTTCCCTTCCTTCCATGCCATAACTTCTTCCACGTTGACATTGTCTGACCTTTGAAGCCTGTGACTTGAAGTTTGAAGTGCCGCTTGCTGACCGGGGTTCAACACTATTTCCGATTTCCCTTCACGCA
>JAFDXH010000103.1 GCA_018268075.1 Bacteroidota bacterium
AACCCCTTCCCCTTTAAGCGGAATATTTTGCCACTTTGCGTACCGGCAGGTATTTTTATTTTGGCACGTCCATCTATAGTAGGTACTTCGGTTTGACTGCCAAATACTGCTTCAGTAAAAGAAATATATAGCTCAAATGCTACATTTAATCCGTCCCTTTGTAATTGAGGATGTGCCTCCTCTTGTATTACTATTATCAAATCGCCTGAAGCACCACCACGTTCTCCTTTATTTCCTTTGCCACTCATGCTCAGTTGCATACCATCTTGCACGCCTGCAGGTATATCCAGTGTTACAGTCTCTTCGCCATACACCCTTCCTTCACCTTTGCAGGCTGTACATTTATTAGTAATCATCGTGCCTTCGCCATTACAGTCTGGGCATGTCACTACAGTTTGCATCTGGCCTAAAAAAGTATTTTGAACACGGCGTACCTGCCCGTTTCCGCCACATGTCCTACACGTTTGGCTGCTATTTTTATCTTTAGCGCCCGACCCTTTGCATGTATCACACGATACATATTTTTTTACTTTAATTGTTTTGGAGGCGCCTTTTGCTATTTCTTCAAAATTTACTTTAATTTTTACCCGAAGGTTAGATCCACGTATGCCTCGGCTTCCGCCGCCAGAGCGACTGCGGCCTCCATTGAAAAACCCACCAAACATATCATCGCCAAAAATATCACCAAACTGGCTGAATATATCTTCCATATTCATCCCGTGACCTGAAAAACCTCCTCCTCCTCTGCCCGGGCCAAAAGCATTATGTCCAAAGCGATCATATTGAGCCCGCTTGTCGGAGTCGCTCAGTATTTCGTACGCTTCTGCAGCTTCTTTAAATTTTTCTTCTGCTGTATTATCACCGGGGTTCCGGTCTGGGTGAAATTGCATAGCCACCTTGCGATAGGCTTTTTTTATTTCTTCTGCCGTACTGGATTTGCTAACACCCAATATTTCATAATAATCTCTTTTTGAAGATGTAGCACTTGCCATATCAGTTTCTTGCCCGGTACAAAATTATTTACCGGAATTATTTTTATGTGAAAATTTATTTGCCAACAACTACTTTAGCAAATCTTATTAGTTTATCATTAAGCATATATCCCTTTTGAACCTCAGCTACCACTTTGCCCTTCATTTTTTCATCTTCAACCGGCACTTCACTGATAGCTTCATCCTTTTCCACATCAAAATCGGAGTGCAAGGTCTCTATGGCTTTTAATCCTTTGTTCTCAAGAGTCTTTTTGAATTTATTAAAAATCAGCAGTATGCCCTCTTTTGTATTTTTATCTATTTCACTTTGTTGAAATGGTACTTCTGCTCTGTTAATGTCATCCAGAACATCCAACAAGGAAATAATTATTTCTTGCCCGGCCATCTGGCGCATTTCCAAATTTTCTCTGGAAGTTCTTCTCTTAAAGTTGTCAAACTCTGCAAACAGTCTGATGTATTTATTCTTCTGCTCTTCCAATTCATGCTGTAAAGCGCTAACTTCCTCATTCTGAACACTCTCGGCATGTTCATTGCCATTCATGCCTGTATTCATTTCTGCATTTTCAATTGCCCCTTCCTCACGTTCGCCAGCTTTGTTCTTATCGTGCTTCATAGTATGTTTTTTCGATTGTTTGTTTGAAAAAATAATTTTTAATGAGTACTTGTATTTTTTCAGTTACAAAAATACTATAGGCAAACTATTTGCCAACAACATAATTGGGACAAAATGACACATGTAAATTAATCGGGGCTTAATGTATTACCTGAAACTTGCCGGATTCGAGCACATTATTCTGTGGATCGCGAAGCTGAAAAATATAAACACCTCTATATAAATCGGTAACGGGAAGTGATATTTTATAACCTGAAGCGGGAACCTCAGCCACCTTTTTACCAATGAAATTATAAACTACAAGTGAATAAGATTTATTATAATCTTTACTAAACTCAAAATTAATATTGCTTATAGCAGGGTTGGGGTAGAATTTTACAGATTTAATTACGTCAGGGTTAAAAGTAGATTTAACCTGGGCCTGACTACTCACATTAAAACCAGCCAGAAAAATTATTATGTAGAAAATTCTTTTCAATAGTTCAAATGTATTATAATTAATTCAAATAACAATTAAAGAGATTTTAAATATTTTTTAAAATTTTCCCTAATGTCTCAAACAGAACGCATAGCGATTTTAAATATTGTCTGTCAACATTGCCTCCTACCATACTTCGTAAGAAAGTAATTCATTTTCTTTTTTGATACGATTGCCTTCTAAAACTGTAGCCAAAATGATGGAGGCAGAAACTGCAGCTATTGCTACAAAACAAATGCTCCAGCTAAAATGTTTCTTTTTCCCGGCGCCCTTATCTTTTTTCATTGTTTTATTTTATCGAAAATATTTATATGCAATATAATTAAAAGTTGAGTTCAATAATATGGGGAAGAACAGATATTTGCATTAATTATTTATTAAATAAATTCACTGGTAATATAATCTCCCACCTGCTACTACCTGTATTTCCATATAGATCTTTATCGAGTAAGTAACTATACCTAATGCCAAATGAAATATCAGACTGATTCCATATTTTACCATCAAAATTTAATTCAGTACCCATAGAACGGAATTTGCCCCGAAAGATACTTCCGTTAGTATAAAAATCTTTAGCCCTGGTTTCATCATAAAATAAATTCATTCTTACTCTAAGCAGATAGTAAATGTCTGCAAATCCTGCATCTGGAAAAAATAAAGGAAAATGATAATTAACTCCCCATTTTGTCATTTCATAAAAATTAGCAGCAGTATATCCTCTGGAAAAAGGGAATCCGCTGGAAAAATTCAATTCATGAAGGCTATCTTTTTTTAGCCACGCCCCGTTTAATTGAATACTATGGGTAGTGCCAAATCCAGGGAAATATAAATTTGCTGCGGTAACCACCTGGTAGCCATTGTATTGGCTAACCGGTAGTTTGTAGGATATGCTCAGTGCTTGTGCCAGCCTGGGAAAGATTGCTTTAGCTGCCTTCTGGGTCTGAGTAGTAAGGGATAAAAAATTGCTAAGGTAGTTATATGATTGAGCGCCAAAAGTGTCCTTATATTGACCACGGAAATAACTGGTATTGTAAACAAATTGAGAACCAAAATTCAGAAAGGTAAAGGATCTTCCTTTACTTAAGTTCAATGGGACATTAAATCCGGCATAAGGCTCTAATTGATTAAAATGTACAGGTGCATTATGGTAAATAAATTTTCTGTCGAAGGTATAGTTTACTCCGGCTGTTAAAAAAGGAAATAAGGCACTGTATGTAGCTGAAAAACCAAGAACATGAAATTTCTCCGAACGATCGTAGGTGTATGAAAGGCTTGACGACATTGTGTTCAAAATGTTTTCACTAATGAGCGACAATGAATATCGTGGGTCATCGGCTGTGGGTTCTAAACTATGAAAATTAAAAAGCTTGAATGCTTTGTGGTATTTCGTTGATGCGTAAGTAGTATCTTCTATGTTATATAGAAGATTACTGTTTAAGCCATTGATAGAAGCGATCCCAAAACTTGAGGTGATCTTCTGAAGTTCAGTTGGGACAACTTCCCTATATTTTAAATTATTTTTTGATACCTGCTGAATCCTGTACCCCGAAGAAGAAAATGTGCTGAAGGCTATATCGTTGTCTGAAACGGTTGGATGGTATATTCCAATGCCATTAGGTGTTCCGCAATCTATTTGCCATATTTTTTTGTCGGAAAAAGTATAAGCAAACAGATCTACTTCTTTTTTGTAATTGAAGGTAAAATAAAGCGTGTCATGATGAAGGTATGGATAAGCAATTACATTGAAAGTAAACGGAAGCAAGTAATTACAACTCTTATTGTTTACATCTAATTCTGCAATAGACATTTGCCCCATGCTATTGCGTACCGGAGCAATTATTTTCCCATCATCTTTAAATTTGGGGTAGTAATAAAACATAGAGTCCTTATCAGGCAATTCATTTAGCACCTTCCCATTTTCAGCGTTTAGAATCACCAATTTGTTTTTATTATTGGGAAGCTCTTCCACTACTACTATTTGATTTCCTGCATGGCTTATATCCGGCGAAAAATATTTCTGATGGTGTGTTATGGTCTGTTGTTTACCAGTCTCTATATTCAGCACGCCTATGTCGCTAAAATCTCTGTAACCCCACCTGATATCGGGCTTAAAGGTGGCATATACAATTTTGCCATTGCGATAGCTGAAATAATCATTTATGGTATAATCACTTGCTCTTATTTTCTTTTCATTGCGCCCAATATTTTCCATGAAGGCAGGAATTTTTTCGAAACTATTATTTAAATAGATTAATGAACCATCTGCTTTGAAATAGGGAAATTGCTCATTTTTAAAGGCCGTATGAGCGGTGTTTGAACTGCTGTCTGCAAATTGTATTTTAAAATAGTTAATTGCATTATTTCTAAAGGTGGTATAATTCAACCCAGAATATTTTTTTATAGCTGCCTGAAAAGGATAAAATAATTTTTTATAAGAAGCAGCATCATGGGTTACATTTTTCCAGAAAGTTTCTCCATATTTTTCATGACCGTAGGCTACCAATAAAAACCCAAGGGCATAATGGTCGGGAATATAATCTTTAAGCGATCCGTTTCTCAATTTCATCCAGCTATAATTCCTGTTATCTTTCCAGAGCGAACGGTAGGGGCTATAGAATGAAGGAAGGCTTCCGCGTCCTTGTTTGCTTAAATTTGTTTCATTATACACAGCATCGCCTTCGTAATACCAATTGGGGATGGCTGCATTGTTGGCGAGCGTTTGTCCTTCTTGGCCAAATAGATCACTCATTACTTTGGATAACCCTACATTAAAATTGGTAAACTGCTGCACATGCCTGTACTCATGAATGGTAAGCATATCTGCCCAGGGTAGGCTACCCAATCCTAAATTGTCTTGTGGCTGTGTTAAGAAAAATTCGCTACGAAAAGGGCCAAGGCCTACATATCCATTAGATACAGTAGTTTGATTTTGCAGTACAATATTGATTTTTCTCTTTTTGTTTCCTATGGTAGCAGACGTAGGCCCGGCAATTCCATTAATTATGTAACTGATTCGATTGGCTTCGCCAGCAATACTGCGAGGAAAAATAACCCTGCTATATGGTGTGTTGATCTGTTGCCATTTTGTTGAGGGCGGATTGCCTCCGGGAGTTTGCCCTTGAGCCGTTAGGGTTATAAATGATAGAAATACAAGACTGTATATTTTGAAGAATGTCTTTGGATTTTTCATGTAAGAATATATTTCAGTTTGAAAGTTAGTTAAATGTTTTCCTTCAGAAAGGCTTTCTTTTATTTTAGAATTATAAATTAAGTGAATAAATGGTGACCATTAGGATTTTTTATAATTTCATTGGCCTATTTTCGTTTTAGCTACAATATTTCAGTATGAAAAAAATAATGTTGTTAGGTGCCATTGTTTGTTTTGTAGGAATGTCCTGTAAGAAAATTGCAGGCGGAATCAGCAATTCTTTATTGCAGCAATATTTTGAAACAAACATTTTAAATTCAAATTTTTCAGTAAGCCTGGCAACTGATAATGGCACTGATATCACTTCTCAATATAGTGGGGAAACTTTTATTCTACTAAAGACTGATCTGGTGCATGGACCTGTTAAGGCTACTAAAAATGGAATAGTTTATGAAGGTTCATGGTCAGTAAATGAAGATTACAGCAACTTGGTAATTACACTCCCAACTCCGCCAGATGAATTTAAATTTCTTTCACGGAGCTGGCGATTTACCAGCAAAAATTTACCAACTTTGAAGTTTGCCCCCTGGGGCACTAATGAAGCAATTGTTTTAAATATGACTCGGCAATAATTTAAGAAATGAAGATTAATGACATCATCAATGAATTAGAAAAATTAGCTCCCGGAGCATTGCAGGAAGATTATGATAATGCAGGTCTTTTAATTGGGAATAAAGATGAAGAATGTACTGGAATATTAGTTTCGCTGGATGTAACGGAAAAAGTAATAGAAGAAGCAAAAGCTAAAAAGTGTAATCTTATTATTTCCCATCATCCATTAATTTTTAAGGGCATAAGAAAAATTACAGGGAATAATTATGTATCCCGTACGATTATCAATTCAATAAAAAACGACATAGCGGTATTTGCTATTCATACTAACCTTGACAATGTATCTCATGGCGTGAACGGCAAGATTGCGGAAAAGCTTGGATTGAAAAATTGCTCCACTCTGCTACCAAAAGATAATCAATTAAAAAAGCTGGTAACCTTTGCGCCTGTTCAAAATGCAGAGGATGTGCGCAATGCGCTCTTTGTTGCCGGTGCCGGAGCTATAGGGAAATATAGCGAATGCAGCTATAATATTTTCGGAGAGGGTACCTTTAAGGCTGGTGAAGGTGCAGAACCTTATGTAGGCAAGCAAGGTGTTCGGCACAATGAGCCTGAAATTCGAATAGAAGTGATATTGCCTTTTCATCTCAGAAATACAATTATTCAATCATTAAAGCAAGTGCATCCTTATGAAGAAGTGGCTTATTACATTCAGCCACTCGACAATCAGGATGAATATACAGGGAGCGGCCTTGTTGGAAATCTGGCTCGTTCCATAGAGCCTCAGGAGCTTTTGGAAAGATTGAAGCAGCAATTTGACTTATCTATAATAAGGCATACTGATTTTGCTTCAGATCGTATCGAAAGGGTAGCAGTTTGCGGGGGGGCAGGGTTTTTTCTGTTACAGAATGCAATTAGTGCTGGGGCACAGGCTTTTATTACTTCGGATATTAAATACCATGATTTTTTTGATGCCGATGGGCGAATATTAATGGCTGATATCGGACATTTTGAAAGTGAACAATTCACAATTGAACTTATAAGTGATATTTTAAGCAAAAAATATCCTAACTTTGCCGTCCTAAAATCGCAAACGAGGACTAATCCGGTAAGGTATTTTACCTGAAAGCAGGTTCAAAAAACTAAAATCATACACAACATTTATGGCACAAGTAAAGGATTATTCAGTGGAAGAGAAATTGTCTTCCCTTATTAAGTTGCAGAAGGTGGATAGCAAGCTTGATGGTATTAAAGTTTTAAAAGGTGAATTACCTATTGAAGTAAGCGATCTTGAAGATGAGATTGCAGGATTAAATGCCCGCCAGAATCGTATTGAAGAAGAAATAAATGGTATTCAACAATTCATTGAAGATAAAAAAACACTCATTAAAGATTCTCAGGAGCTTATTAAAAAATATGAGAAACAAAGTGATAATGTAAAAAATAATAGAGAATTTGAGGCGATAAATAAAGAAATGGAAATGCAGGTGCTAGAGGTAAAACTGGCAGAGAAGCATATTAAAGATGCCACTGAAGATATAGCAGAGAAGGCTCGCCAACTGGAAGTTGCAAAAAAGGCCGTAGATACTAAAGAAACTAACCTGAAAGGCAAGAAATCTGAATTAGAAAAAATCATCAAAGAAACAGAAAAGGAAGAAAGCCAATATAAAAAACTGGAAGGCGCCGCCCGAGAAGCAGTAGAAGAAAGGTTATTGATTAGTTATGACCGCATCCGGAATAACTATAGGAATGGGCTGGCAGTAGTGCCCGTAGAAAGAGATTCATGTGGTGGCTGTTTTAATGCCATTCCACCACAAAAACAAAGTGAAATTAAGCAAAGGAAAAAAATTATCGTTTGTGAAAACTGTGGAAGGATCATGGTGGATGATGATTTAAATAACGCTGTAGAAGTTAAAATCTAAAATCTGATTTACTTAGTATAATTTAAAAGCGCTCCAATTTGGGGCGCTTTTAAATTATACTTCATATCTTATTTTTTAAGATTGAGTAGGTAGCAATGTTTATTTAAATAATTATTGGTAACGAATCCTTGTATTAGAAGAAAATTGTAATTTTCCATGATATATGCTAAAGCATCTTAAAATATATAATTACGCGATAATAGAATCGCTGCAGGTGGATTTTTCCAATCATTTGAATATTATTACCGGAGAAACTGGTGCCGGTAAAAGCATCTTAATGGGTGCCTTGAGCCTCATTTTGGGTGAAAGAGCAGATACTGCTGTGTTGTTAGATAAATCTCGAAAAAGTTTTGTGGAAGGTGTGTTTAAATCATCCTCACCAGGCATCAGCCTGTTCCTTTCGAAAAATGAATTAGATGAGGAAGACGAAATAATTATAAGGCGCGAAATCGCTTCTAATGGCAAATCAAGGGCTTTTATTAATGATTCGCCCGTTACACTGGCCCAATTAAGGCAATTAACATCTATGCTGGTTGACCTTCATCAGCAATTTGATACGTTGGAATTAAATAATCGAGATTTTCAATTGGATGTATTGGATGCATTATCCGGAAATGAAAAATTACTAGAACCTTACCGGCAGAGTTTCAAAAAATACATTCAATCAAAAAAAGAGCTGCGTGTATTAAAGCATGAACAGGAAACTGCAAATAAGGAGTTTGATTACAATCAGTTTTTATTTGATGAATTGGAAAAGGCGCAGCTAAAGGAAAATGAAATAGAAGAAACAGAGGCAGCGCTAAAGTTGATGTCAAATGCGGAGATGATTAAAGAGGTGCTGACACAAACTGTGGATCAGTTGCAAGAAGGCAATGATCCACTTGTAGCTCATTTGAATACCATTCTTTCAAGATTGAATTCCTTAAAAATGGAACACGTAAATACAATCTATGACAGAATAAAATCAGTAGAAATTGAATTAAAAGACATTTCAAATGAGTTGCAAGTAATCTGCGATTCAGTACAATATAATGCTCAAAAAATTGAATTGCTTAATGAGCGAATGGCTATTGGTTATTTACTTCAAAAAAAGCATGGTGTAAATTCTACTAAAGAATTACTTGATATACAAAAATCACTTTCGACCAAGTTGGAAAAAGTATCTGACCTTGCTGATTCCATTTTGCAAAAAGAAATCGAGAGCCAGAAATTATTAAAGGCGACTCAATTGCTGGCGCAGAAGATATCCGAAAAAAGATTAAAGGCAAAAACACCTTTTGAGCAAAATGTAAAAAAACTGCTGATGAGGGTAGGAATGCCTAATGCAGAAATAAAAGTGCAAATAACGCCTTTGGCCGAACTCAATTCTTTTGGAAATGATGGAGTCGAATTTTTGTTCAATGCCAATAAAACAGCAGAATTTGAGCCTATGCGTAAGGTAGCAAGCGGCGGAGAATTAAGTAGAATAATGCTTGTAATAAAATCTTTGGTAGCGAGGTCTATGCAGATGCCTTCACTGATTTTTGATGAAATAGATAGTGGTATCAGTGGCGAAGCAGCACGGCAGGTAGGAATGATCATAAAAGAACTATCTGCCGAGCACCAGATTATATCTATCACACACCAGCCGCAGATTGCAGCTAAGGCTCATACTCACTTTGTGGTATTCAAGCAAATGGAAAATGGGCACCTTGTTACTCATATTAAAAAATTGAGTGAAGAAGAGCGTGTGACAGCTATCGCTACAATGCTAAGCGGTAAAACGCCCGGTAGCGCTGCTTTTGCGAACGCCCGAGAGTTAATTCTGAATTAAGCAGAATATCGGTGTATATATATTTGTCGCAGGGCATGGCTGATAGTGGGGGGTGGGGGCACCGCCCACGACGCTCCGCCGCGGTTCGTGTTCCACGAACCGGCCACAATTTGAAATGCACCCCAAAGCATATTCTAAATGCGCTGTTTGCAGCGATAATATTATATTTGAAAAAAAAATCCATTTGTATGTCTTACAATTTATTAAAGGGAAAAAAGGGAATCATATTTGGCGCACTGGATGAACGCTCAATAGCCTGGAAAACAGCAGAGCGCTGTTTTGAAGAAGGAGCGCAAATCGTGCTAACCAATGCACCTGTAGCGATGCGTATGGGAGAAATCAATAAACTTGCTGAAAAAATAAATGCACCTGTTATAGCATGTGATGTAACCAGTAATGAAGATATGGATGCGCTCATCTCAAAATCGAAGGAGCATTTTGGTGGGCAGTTTGATTTTGTACTTCATTCTGTAGGTATGAGCCTGAATATGCGTAAGGGGAAAAGTTATACAGAAATTGATTATGGATTCAATCAAAAGACCCTGGATATTTCTGCTATGAGCCTGCATAGACTGCTCGCTACTTGCATGAAGATGGATGCTCTCAGAGAGTGGGGGAGTGTAATAGCGCTGACATACATTGCAGCGCAAAGGGTATTTCCAGACTATAATGAAATGGCTGATGCAAAAGCATTGCTGGAAAGTATCGCCAGAAGTTTTGGCTACCAATATGCTATAAAAAATAAGGTGCGTGTGAATACAGTTTCCCAATCACCTACGCGTACTACAGCGGGCAGTGGGGTAAAGGGTTTTGATGGTTTTATGAATTATGCTGAGCAAATGAGCCCTCTGGGCAATGCTACCAGCGAGGATTGCGCTAATTATGTAATTACATTATTTAGCGATCTTACTAAATATGTAACCATGCAAAACCTCTTCCACGATGGCGGGTTTTCTATGACCGGTGTAACACAAAGGGTAGTAGAGCAGATGGAAAAATAAAAATCTTACGAAAGGGAAATGCTGTTGGGGGCGCTATAGACTTCTGTAAAAATTACACTGAATTTTTTATATTAATATTCATCTTCATTGAAGAAAAAATCTTCTTGGCTTGGGTAGTCTGGCCAGATATCTTCAAGGCTTTCATAGATTTCGCCGCCTTCATCTTCAAGTTCCTGAAGGTTTTCTACCACTTCGATTGGTGCACCACTTCTAATAGAATAGTCAATCAATTCATCTTTGGTAGCAGGCCATGGGGCTTCTTCAAGATGGGAGGCAAGTTCTAAAGTCCAAAACATATAATATTAATTTATAAAGCTCAAAAAATGTATTTCAGCGTCTGAAATTTTTTCGCAAATGTAAAAGTATTATGGATAAAACCAAATATTGTTTTTCAACGGTATTTTTCATGTGATTATTGGGTGTATAACCCTAATCTTTGCAGTATCCGTTGGAATATTTTTTCCGGAAAATTATATTTAACACTTACATTTAACAGATGCTAAAAGCAACAGGAATTTATAAAAAATATGGTGCACTCGAAGTATTGAAAGGAGTGGATATTGCTATTGAAAAGGGCGAAATAGTCAGTATTGCCGGATCTTCAGGCGCAGGCAAAAGTACTTTATTGCATATATTAGGCACATTAGACCTTGCTGATGCCGGCCAGATAATGATTGATGGGATAGATGTAACTGATTTAAAAGGGAATAAACTTGCGGATTTTAGAAATAGCCATATTGGGTTTGTGTTTCAATTTCACCATCTTTTACCTGAGTTTTCTGCTTTAGAAAACATTTGTATTCCAGGGTGGATTTCCGGAAAAAATAATAAAGAAGTACGAATCCGGGCATTGGAGCTTTTAGAAATTCTAAACCTTAAAGATAGAGCCAGCCACAATCCGGGCGAACTTTCGGGCGGTGAGCAGCAACGTGTGGCCGTAGCAAGGGCTCTGATTAACAACCCTTCTATAGTGATGGCGGATGAACCTACCGGCAACCTTGATTCTGCTAATGCAAGAGAATTACATAATTTGTTTATTGACCTGAGATCACGTTTTCAACAAACTTTTCTGATAGTGACTCATAATGAAGAACTCGCCAAAATAAGCGACCGGATACTGCACATGAAGGATGGCAAAATGGTAGATGAGAAAGCTAAATTTTAGCAGCCGACCCGCCTGATTTTTCAATAGATTCATTTTTTATCCTTTGTCCGTTATACTTTTCAGTCTTACTTTGCGTCTAATTTTTTAATTTATGATGAAAGAAAGAATTCTGGTGATAGGCGCCTGCGGTCAAATTGGAGTAGAGCTTACCCTCGCTTTAAGAAAAATATATGGCGCTTCAAATGTGGTGGCTTCGGATATGCGTGAAGAAAATAAACTTTTAACCGGCACCGGCCCGTATGTGAGTCTGGATGTGATGAATAAAGAGATGCTGCATGTACAAATAATAAGGCAAAATATTACACAGATTTATTTATTAGCTGCAATATTATCGGCTACGGGCGAAAAAAATCCTAATCTGGCCTGGAGCTTGAATATGCAGAGCCTGCTGAATGTACTGGAAATAGCAAGAGATGAAAATGTGCATAAAGTATATTGGCCTAGCAGCATTGCGGTGTTTGGCCCTACCTCGCCAAAAATTAATTGCCCTCAACAAACCATTATAGAACCAACAACTGTGTATGGAATCAGTAAATATGCTGGGGAATTCTGGTGCAATTATTATTTTCATCGTTATAATGTAGATGTAAGAAGTATCCGGTATCCGGGACTTATTAGCTACAAAAGTCAGCCAGGCGGAGGCACAACTGATTATGCAGTGGAGATATTTTATGATGCAATAAGTGAAAGAAAATATAATTGTTTCTTAAAAAAGGATACTTTTTTGCCTATGATGTATATGCCCGATGCTATCAGAGCCACTATAGAATTGATGGAAGCACCTGCTGAAAATATAAATATCCGAACCTCTTATAATGTTGCTGCAATGAGTTTTTCACCGGCAGAAATAGCTGCAGAAATCAAGAAGCACATTCCTGATTTTTCTATTTCGTATGAGCCAGATTATCGTCAACCTATTGCTGAAAGCTGGCCCCAGAGCATTGATGACAGTTTTGCGCAAAAAGATTGGCACTGGAGTCCCAAGTTTGATCTTTCTGCAATGGCAGCAGATATGATTAGTAATTTAGAGGAACAAAACATAGAAAAAAATGACCAGATTTAATATTTATCATACGCTTGAAAGCGCAAGGGAAATTTATAATTAAAGGCTTTTTTGTCATTTTTTAAAAAATAACCAATATTACCTATTGCATAATTAGAAGTATTAGCAGATATTTGCATCCGTAAAATAAAAAGAGCAATACTAACTCTATTAATTAAACTAAATCGAAAAAAATGAAAAAATTAATTCTTGCTTTCGCTGTTGTTGGTTTTTCAGCAATGGGCGCACAAGCACAAGACAATGCACCTGCAAAAAAAACAACTGTTAGCATCGGTGCAAACATTGGTATTCCTACTACTACTGGGCTTTCAGTAGCCTATGGCGCCGACCTTCAGGCAGACTTTGCAGTAGCTGCTACTACAAAGATTACTGCAAGTGCAGGATATGAAAAATATTCTGTAAAGGGTGGAGGATCTACCAGTGGTGTAATTCCAGTATTAGCTGGTGCTAAATTCTTCTTTGGAGAAGGCGGAAAAATGTATGGCCATGCACAACTTGGTTATGTACTTTCTACAGTTAGCGGCGGCGGCGGCGCTTTTGGTTATGCACCTAGCTTAGGCTATTATTTTAGCCCTAATTTTGATGCATCACTAAAGTACTTAGCTTTTAGCAAAAACAGCTACACAACTGGTTCTGTTAATTTGCGCGTTGCATACAACTTTTAATTAATGAATTTGTAATTAATAAAAGCCTCCCAATGGGAGGTTTTTTTTTGCTGTACCTGTTGGGGGGGCAGTTGGGAAAATTATATCATCGGCATTAAATCATTTAAGTTTGGATTAATTTATAATTCAATTTGGCATTAGATAGTATTATGCCGATTGAAATAATTGTTGGGGCTAAATTCTATTTAAATTTGGTATTATTTTATTTTCATAGGCATACTTAATCAGCCCGATAATACTATTGGTTTTAGTTTTACGAAGAATATTTTTCGGTGGGTTTTTATTAAATTGATAAGTCTGCAATCTTTATTATTTCGGTAAATGATTTAGTAAAGTCGAGTAATGTTTTGAATCTTGATTTTTCGTCGTTAAAAGAGTGCGGCCCAAAATTTATTTTTTCGATAGATTTTTCCTGCGATTGTGCTCTCGGCAGGAGTGTTGCTAAAATGAAAAATGAAATGAGCAAATACTTCATAAATTTTGGCAATATCCGGTTCGTAATTTATTTTCAATCATTTATCTGTAGCACATCCTTCATGGTGAAAATACCTTTTTTGCCTGCTATATACTCTGCTGCGAGTACCGCACCCAAAGCAAAGCCGCGCCTGTTGTGAGCAGTATGTATCAGTTCTATCTGGTCTATATCAGAATTGTACCGGACTATATGGGTGCCAGGTACCTCATTGGTTCTTTCGCTTTCAATAAATAATTCATCATGGTTTTTTGCTGGTTCATTCAGCCACGTTTTTTTTTGCGGATTGTTGTCTATTATTTCTTCGGCAAGTGTAATGGCGGTACCACTTGGCTGGTCTTTTTTAGCGGTGTGGTGTATTTCTTTTATCGTTACATCATATTCTTTTTGACCCGACATTAATTGCGCTAATTTTTTATTTAATTCAAAAAAAATATTTACTCCAATACTGAAATTGCTGGAATATAAAAAGGTGCCTCCTTTTGTTTTACATTTTTCAATCGCCACCGGCATTTCACTCATCCAGCCTGTAGTACCGCTTACTACCGGGATATTATGTTCCATGCAAAATATAATGTTTTCTAAGGCGCTTTGTGGCGAGGTAAATTCAATTGCCACATCACCCTTTTGGCTTGTGCTATCAAAATCTTTAAGGGATTGATCCTGATCTGATTTGTAAATAATGTGATGCCCGCGGTTCAGGGCTTCGGTTTCTATGGCATGGCCCATTTTGCCATACCCGATTAAAATGATGTTTAACATGATAGTGGTAATAAAAGTAAATGTTGCAGCAAAAATTTGATGCATTGAAATTAGGATAATCTAAGGATGGTGGCAGTTTTTTTTATGTAAAATTTCTATTTAAAATTCAATACCAGCGAAATACCCTGCGGGCTACCGGGAAGGTTAAAGGAGGGCCTGATCTTTAGGGTTATATCTGGGCCTACATCAAAGCCTTTTAGGTGAGCATCTACTGTAGCATCTACTACATTCAGCCCCCAGATGAGTAAAAAGGCCAATACGGAATAATCAATATTTTGCCTGTACGCATTCCTATAAAATCGAAGGGATTCTGTACTTAAAACAGCATATTCCGGCGGAATCAGTTGGTTGTTTGAAGGAATGGTATCGCTACGATAAATTACAGCCTGCTTTAAAATTTTATAGGTGTTTAAATTAAAAAAAAATACTCCGGCGCTTACTCCCAATGCACCATACACAATGGGGATTTTCCAATATTTTTTATTGTAGGCCTGCCCCCAGCCGGGTATGATGGCTGAGCGTATAGTAGCTATGTGTGGATTGAATTTTTTTCTTACAGCAGTGTCTAATGCTAATACATTCTTGTGGGTAGTGTCCTTACTCAAATTATTCAAGCCTAATGAATCTGGCTGCTGAGCAATAGACGATGAAGCCGTAATGAAAAAAATAATGACCATCACCATCCGGTACACTACGGGTAGGGGTGTCGTAAACCGGCTATTAGAAATGCAACCTTCAGTATATCGTTTTTTTTGTGACATTCTTTAATCTACCTGCACCTGCATTTTTTCCAAAAGTGTACTCAATTCTTCTACCGAATAATATTCAATACTGATAGAACCTGCCCCCTTTTTATTATTGGTGAGTTTTACTTTGGTGCTAAAATGTGATGCTAAATTATCTTCAATTTTTTTTAGTGCAGCACTAAGATTCTTTTTTGTAGTATTATTAACGTCACCTTTGGGTACATATAGCTTTCTTACGAGATCTTCTGTTTGCCTTACAGATAATTGTTTACTTTTTATTTCGTTAAAAATAAATAGCTGCTTATCTACAAGATCTACATTAATAAGTGCTCTGGCATGCCCCATACTTAGCTGGCCATTGCGTACAGCTACTTGTATATCTGGCGGTAGTTTTAATAATCTTACATAGTTAGTCACTGTACTCCTTTCCTTACCCATCCTTTCTGCTAATTGTTCGGGTCCATAATCGAGTTCTTCCATTAGCTGGCGATAACTTAGCGCAATCTCAATAGCATTCAAATCTTCCCTTTGAAGATTTTCAAGTAATGCCAATTCGAGTAGTTTGGAGTTTTTTGTTTCTCTGATGTAAACCGGAATATCAGTAAGTCCGGCAATTTTTGCTGCGCGAAATCTCCTTTCGCCTGCGATGATTCTATAGCGCCCGGATTCCATTTTTGAAACAGTAATGGGCTGTATAATATCATGCAGCTTTACCGAGGCTGCCAGTTCGCTCAGTGCATTTTCATCAAAATCACGCCTTGGTTGGTCAGGATTAGGCTCTATTAATGATAAGGGAACCCTGGAAGCTGCTGGCGTATTCTTTTCTGTAGTAGCCTCCAGTAAATTTTTTTCAGTATGGGTAAGGTCACTTTCTATATTCTGCAAGAGTGAGCGAATCCCCTTTCCTAAGGCATCTTTTGTTTTGGAAGTTGTATTTTTTTTGGAATCTCCAGTTGAGTT
>JAFDXH010000104.1 GCA_018268075.1 Bacteroidota bacterium
GTAATTTCTGTCCAAATACCGAAGAACTGCTAATAAAAAGCAATACAGTTAAAAAGAAGTTTTGCAATCTTAATCGTTCCATAATTATTTTTTAAGTTTCTTGGTCTGTCCGCATTACAGCCAACTCACAAATATATGATATTACATGATACCTTACAAAAAAATCGGGCATTGATAATCAACACCTTAGCGTTATTTGCCGTTCATTGTTATTAGTACAATCGGAGTTATTAATTATTTTAATATGTTCTACGCTACCACTCTAATTCTTCCCTTTTCCATAGGTCATCTAAGGGGCTTACAATATTTATTAATTGCTGCTTACTCACATGCAGGTACCGCTCTGTGGTCTTTATATTGAAATGCCCCAGCAATTCCTTTATATATTTTATGTCTGTGCCTTTATCTAGCAAGTGGGTGGCAAAGCTATGGCGCAGGCTATGAATGCCTACTTCCTTTTTGATTCCTGCTTTGTTTTTGGCATTGGAAAATATTTGCTGAATGGTGCGGGTAGGGTAGGCGGTATATGTTTGCTCCGACTCAAATAAATATACCTTTGGCCGGGGTACATATTCCTTTAGGTAACTTCTTAAAATATCCAACAATACAGGACTCAAATTTACATACCGGTCTTTTTTACCTTTTGCCCGCGATATAAAAATCTGCATTCTTTGGCTGTCTATATCTTTAATCTTTAAATTGACTACTTCACTTACTCTTAATCCCGAACTGTAGGCTGTAAAAAGCATCGCCTTGTGTTTCTTATTTGTAAGCGCATTAAATAATCTTCTTAACTCTTCTTCATTTAAAAGTTTGGGCAAGAGCATTGGCTTCTTAGGTCTGGGTACTTCCCAGAAAAATTTTTCACGGCCCAGTACTTGCTCATAATAAAATTTAAGCGCATTAATTTTTGAATGTAATGTATTTTCACTCAGGTGTAATTCTTTATAGCAATATTGTAGGTAGTCTTTTATACGTGCTACCGTAAAATCATTTGCCGAATTATTTTTTATCGTATGCAGAAACTGGATTAGCTCACCTTTATAAGTGCGTATGGTGCTTGAGCTATAGCTTTTTAATTCTAAATGTTGTATAAATTGATCCAGCGCTTTTTGGTTTTCGGTGCTTAGGGTTTCATGGGTATAGGTATTTGCAGTTGCTGCATTTACTCCGCCGGTTATTATGGGTGGTTCCGCTATAAATGCTTGGGGCGCTGCATCTACTTTGCGCCGTTCTATAAGATATTTTTTTAACTCACCTGTTATTAGTAAGGCCTTCCCTGCAAGGGATTGAGCCAACTGATGATATTGTTCTGGCAATAATTTTATATGCCAGCAGCGAAGGGTTCTGCTCCATTTTGCTCCTGCCTGTTTTTGAATGGCCTGTTGCAACAAATTATTTTTTACAAAATAAATCCCTATTCGATTTTCACCGCGGTGCACTATGGGTTTTAATGTTACTTGTTCCATTTCGAAAATTATTTGATTAATCAATACTTTTTTAAAAAGGCAGCAGGTCTTCCGGCGATTCGTCTGCTGGGGCTTCTTCCTTTTTGGTTTTTTTATCTAGCAGCAATATCTGGTCTGCTACAATCTCAGTTATATATTTCTTTTGCCCGCTCTTGTCTTCATATTGCCTGCTGCGCAGCCTTCCTTCTATATAAAGCATGCTTCCTTTATGCACATATTGATGCGCCAAACCGGCCAGCCCACGCCAGGCTATTATATTGTGCCATTCTGTATGATGGTGAATGCCGCCATCTTTCAGCCTTACGCTTTCGGTAGTAGCCAGGTTTATTTTGGCCACCTGCGTACCATCCTGCAGCGTTTGGTATTCCGGATCTTTTCCTACGTGGCCTATTAGCTGCACTTTGTTTATTCCCTTCATGCTTAATCTTTAAATGAAAATAGATTGGTTGTATATTTTTTATTCAATTTATTCTATGGATTAATGCCCTATTGAATTATAAAAATTTGTTCAACCTTAATTGGTATAAAGTTAAAAATTATAAAGAAACAGTTGATTATACCGAAATAAAAAATTGTTGGGGCTGAAATAAAAAAAACCTCACAGGCTTTCAGAAAAAAGCTGTGAGGCTCATGTAATAAAAATGAATTTCTATTGCTTAATAATTCGCTCTCTTACTGTTTTGTCTTTGTAATTCAGTTGCACGGTGTATATACCTGCCGCAAGCTTACCTAAGTCCACGGTTGTTTCTTTATAGGCTGTGCCGTTATATTCTTTGAACCAAACCCTTTGCCCTACAGCATTATAAACAGCAGCGCTCAAGAAATCTACAGGTTCGCGGTAGTTGCGAATAATAAACTGCTGCCTGAACGGACTAGGATATATGAGGTAGCCGCGTGCCTTTAATAAAGCCGGTACAGTAATGCCGCTGATATTAATATTATCTACATAGAGATTATTTTGTTTATTGCTTTTGGCTACAAAAATCACTTGATAGTTTGAGCCATTGGTATTGGGTAAAATGGAAAGTTTTATATTCTTCCATTCGCCCGGTAGTGGCGTATATCTTATTCCCAAGGCGCTGTTGGGGTTCAAAATCGTTTGTAATTCGTAACCCCATTTTTTCCAAACGGTGGTATGCGTAAGCCCACAGTCTGTAGATACCTGTACTTCTAATGTATCAAGCGGATCGGCGGTAGTGCCCGGATAGCTGAGCCCTTGTGCATAGGCATAGTCAAAGGATACAAATACGGAATCTAATGAGGCATCTGCTTTGATAATGGATGAAATAAACTGATTGAGTGTATTGTTTTTGGTAGCATCATAATTCCTGATTACCATAGCGCCGGTGCCGCTGGAGGCCGCTTTGGTAGTTCTTTCCCAGGTGATGGCATCGCCATTGTCATTTCCTACTATCCATGTAGCTGGCGGAAAGGAAGTGCCTTCAAAACCTTCCGTTACGGGCAAAGATATCTGGCCTATAACATAGAATGGTTTTCTGATGGTATCATTGATTACATTCTGGTCGGCCAGCCCATTAGGTAGCGAAGTAAATACGGTAAGCGTATGTGGCCCGGCAGCAAGGCTTGAAAGGGTATTTAATTTAATGGTATCCTGATATCCTTTTGCAAGTTTGCCTGTCCATGAGGTGCTATTGGTAGTGCCATTATCTACTGTGTAATTAATTTGCAACGACTTTAAAGTGTCTTTGCCCATGGTGGTAAATATTACTGAAGGGGTAAGCGAACTATTGCAGGAATAATCGGCCACATTCAAAATAGCCTTGGGTGTAGCATCTCTGCTAAGCGAGGCAAAAGTAGCTACACTGATGTCGTCCAGATAAGTATTATTTCCATAGGCATTGGTGTTTCTAAATTTTAATAAAATGTGATTGCCTATTGCTAGTAATGGAGTAAGGTTAATAGAGTCCTTACGCCATTTGTCGGGCGATGTAGGTAGTGCGGTAAAACTATTAGTCTGTGCGGCAGTTACGGTCTTTAGTTGGTTTCCTGATTTTTTATACAACAACTGATAGTGGATGCCACCATCTGCAGAGCCATACACTTCAAGGCCATCCCATGCAGATACATCTACTATATCATACACTCCATGCGCCACCCTAAAGGAAAGGATTGCTGAATCTGCTACACCAAGGTCAATGTTTGGAGAAATTAAATCATCTAACTGCCCTACACCATTATAGCTATAGTTCTGTACCGATGCTGCACCTGCTGCTGCAAAGCCAGATGAGCTATTTCGAGTCCAAGTAATATTGCCTTGAGGGTTCCATATCTGCCACCCAACCGGTGGAAATGTAGCTGAAGTAAAAGATTCTGTAAAGGGCGCTACAAGCGTTCCATTAGTGATGGTAAAAAAAGATTGGATAGAATCGTTATTGGTGAAATTGTCTGCTACATTATTGGGTAGTGATGTAGCTGCCTGTACGTTGTGTAGCCCGGCTACACCTGATATCTGGCCTACAGAAATCGTGGTGTCTTTGCCCAAATCTAAAGTGAGGGCTACATTGCCGTTGAAAAGGCTATTCCCGTCTATTGTTACTGAAAGATATACAGATGTAAGCATGCTTGTGCCTGAGTTGCGTATAGTTACAGTTAGGGGCGTATTGTTAGTAATAAATTCTCTTCTTTCAGGGGTGCTTCTTGGGGTAATTGTCACCAGGTAAGCATCATTTACTGCAGATGGGGGAGTAGCGCCATTAGATGTAAGCAGGCCGGGCCGATAGAGTTCTATACAGCCTTCCACTCTTTTTCTCATACCATCGCTGAACATAAAGATGGCACGATCATCAAAATAATTCATATAGCTGCCGTACATCATTCCGTAGGTAGCCGGATCGCAACCGTCAGAATAATTTTGACTGGGATTGCCAAAGTAGGCATAGCCGGGCCCTGCACGTTCAGCAGGCGTATCATCACCTTCCACACCGGCGCCTAAGGGTAAAGGCCATCCTAACTGTGTTCTAAAATCAGTATTGTTGCAGATGGTTTGGTCGCCAAAAGTATGGTAGAGGTAAAAATAATGCCCTATTTCATGAGCCAGTGTAGCCCCTTCTGAATAGGAAGGATAATAGGATCGGGCTACGTTGCTTGTGTAGGGTAATGTAGCCGTTCCGATTACTACACCTTGCGGCCCTTCGGTGGTGGTGAAAGGAAAGGTAGATATGCCCAACAAGCCGGCATCATCGCCAGAGAAGGTGCCGGTCCATATATTTAAATATTTATCAGTGTCCCATGCATCTAAGCCTCCGGTAGCAAATGATTTTATAGATATATGATCGGGGCTGGTATTGATTCTGCGTTCAATGCCTGAAGTGAGGGCGCCTCCGGGTGTACGCTTCGCCAGTACAAAGCGAATGGGTATTTTGCCCAGCCGGTTGTAAATCTCTGCAGGTATTACTCCCTTATAATTTACGGCTTTTAGTCCTTTGTAATCTTTGTTTAATATTTCTACTTGCTCATATATATCCCTATCGGTAATCCAGGCTTGTGTAGAAGCAATATCCACAATATGAAAAACGATGGGAATAATAATTTCAGTAGGTGCCTGTGGCTGCCGCATGAGCTCTTGCCGCTGTAAATAGGCTGCATATTTTTTTTCGCCTTCAGCCTTCCATTTATCAATAAGGGTAGGGTCATTTTGGATGGCTTTATCCATGGCCTGCATCGTACCGCACTTTATTACATGTGTAGGATTCAATGCAAAAGGGGCTACCTGTGCCTGAGTAAAATAAAATGAAACAAAAGCCAGCGTAATAGTAAGGGTAAACTTTTTCAATACGTATGTTTTTTTTGGAAATAATATTTTTTTAGGAAAGCGTTGATGATTGCAAATTAGTAATTCTTATCCAAAGAAAAATATGTCGGAAAAAAATATTTATTCGCTTATCTTTCAATAATAATTTGGGGAAAATGGAATATTTTTATCTTCACTTTTCAGGTTTAAACCGCTTTTTGCTTAACTCCAAAACTTTGCTTTAATGAACATTAAATTCAGGCTTACCGTAATGAGTTTTCTCCAATTTTTTGTTTGGGGGGCATGGCTCATCACTATCGGAACTTATTGCTTTAATACTAAAGGGTGGACTGGTGCTGAGTTTGGCGCCATATTTTCTACGCTGGGTATTTCCTCTATTTTTATGCCGGCCATTACCGGAATCATTGCAGATAGGTGGATGAATGCTGAGCGGCTCTATGGGCTGTTACATATTTTTTATGGCCTGGTACTTTTTTATGTGCCCGCTGTCAATAGTCCCGATACACTTTTTTATGTAGTGTTATTGGCTATGATATTTTATATGCCTACGATTTCACTTTCTAATTCAATTGCTTACAATATTCTTAAGTCCGGAAATTTTGATGTGGTTAAGGTATTTCCGCCGATAAGGGTATGGGGCACTATCGGGTTTATTGTAGCCATGTGGATTACCAATCTTACCGGGAATAAAGCCTCGGCCAATCAGTTTTATATAGCGGCGGTAATGGCCATTGTATTAGGCATCTATTCCTTTACGCTGCCCAAGTGCCCGCCTACCAAAACTCATGGCGAAAAAACTTCATTTACTGAAGCGCTTGGATTAAACGCATTTAAACTTTTTGGAAATTATAAAATGGCCACATTCTTTATATTCTCCTTGTTTCTTGGCGCTGCCCTGCAATTGACCAATATGTATGGCGATACCTTTCTTTCAGACTTTGGCAATATTCCCAAGTATGCTGATTCTTTTGGCGTAAAATATTCAACGGTTATACTCTCTATTTCTCAGATTTCGGAAACGCTGTTTATCTTAGCTATCCCATTTTTTCTTAAAAGATATGGTATAAAAAAGGTGATGCTCCTGAGTATGTTTGCCTGGGTATTGCGGTTTGGATTATTTGCTTATGGCAATCCCGCAGACGGATTATGGATGATCATTCTTTCCTGTATAGTTTACGGTATGGCCTTCGACTTTTTTAATATCTCAGGTTCTTTATTTGTAGAAACCACTACAGATGCAAAGATCAGATCCAGTGCACAAGGATTGTTTATGATGGTAACCAATGGCTTTGGTGCGTATTTGGGTAGTGTAGTGAGCGGGTTTATTATTGATAAATATTTTACCGTAAATGGAGGAAAGGAATGGCATGGCATCTGGCTCACTTTTGCAGGTTATGCCTTGGTAGTTGCTGTATTATTTGCCGTCTTTTTCAGGCACAAGCATCGCCCGGAGCTGATAGATCAAATACATCCTGAACCTTTGGTAAATGAGAAATAGAGGCATATAAAATATATTTCTTAAGATAGATGAGTGTAAAAAAATAATCATAATATAAAAATAAAAATAGCTACATGACTGTAAAAAGAGTTTTAAGCACCTCGCTGATACTGATAATATTGGGGCTTGTGATATTTATTTATGTAAGATTTTTTTGGGTATTTGGCAGTGGCACCAAAGCCGGTACGCTTAATACTTTCATGAAAAAGGGATATGTATTTAAAACCTATGAAGGCAAAATTATTCAAAGCGGCTTTAAACAAAATATCCAAAGCAACGAATTTAATTTTAGCGTTACAGAGCCTTCCGTAGCTAAAATATTATTGGAAAATGCAGGCCGTGAGGTAGAAGTTCATTACAAGGAATACTTTGGCGCATTACCCTGGCGTGGGTTAGAGAAATATATAGTAGATAGTGTGTATGAAGTAAGGGGTAGTATAGATAACAAAGGCATTACTCCAAGGTGATTATCTGGAAGTAATTGTTTATTGCATGAAGCATTATCAATTCTATTCGAAGCACAATGCCCTTTTTCTTCTACCACGATAACTATAAAAAATAAAAAGTGCCGGGCCTATCAGAAAATACGATATGCCCGAAAGCCCTGTCATCTCATCGGGCAATACCTTTGCGAGCACAATCGAAAGTACCCCTATGCAGGCCATCACCAGACTTTTATACAATTTAGATTTTGTTTCAAATAATTCAAGCGTATTTAATTCCAACTGAATTCTTTTTCTGAAAGCATGTAGATACATGAAAAAGAACAATAGGTATATGGATATAAACCCCATGCCATATATGGCCATCAGGTTTCCCATATCGCCCTTATGCATGATAAAAGGCGAGCGCCCTGCTCCATATATCTGATCGCTGAATAGTAGTGTGAATAAAAATTTCAATGGATATACATAGAATAAAACCAAAAATATTAAGGTGCAATTCAGTGCTATGGTCACCAGGTCGTGCAGTCCATATTGCCTGAAAAAAATATTTTGCTCATACCAAATGATCATTAATAAGAGAAAGCTAATGCCAAAGGCAAAAAATCCACGCATGGTAATCAGCAGCTCTTCAAAGCTTTTGGGTACTTCCAGCGACACAATGAGCAAGGTAACCGCAAAGGCAAATACTGCATCACTAAAGGCTTCTACCCGCATTACTTCTTTACCGCGCAAGTGAAATGAGGGATTTTTTGTTTCTAGTCTTTTACCAATTTCTTTACGAAACATTTTTTCTTATTTATATTGAAAGGTAAATTTTTTGACTAATCCCAAGGGCATATCTTCATTTTTTTTCTTGCTCTATTTCAAAAAAAAATCTGAAAAATAAAAAAGGACCTGTTTTTCAACAGACCCTTTCTTTATGAACACTTTGTGCTATTATTTGTGTGCCTCTAATCTCTTTACAAAATTTCCTTTAGGTTGGCTGCCTACTAATTTATCTACTACTTCACCATTTTTTACGAACAGAATGGCAGGTATGCTGGTAATGCCATATTTTACACTTAATTGTGGGTTTTGATCCACATTTACTTTACCTATGTTTACTTTTCCCTCATATTCTTTAGCCAACTCTTCTACTACAGGGCCAATAGCTCTACAGGGGCCGCACCATTCTGCCCAAAAGTCAATCATAGTTAATTTGTCTGAATCAAGCACTTTCTCTTGAAAATTTGCATCGGTATATTCCATTGCCATAATTATCGTTTTTTTTATGTGAAGAATTGTTTTTTAATATAGTTGCAAAATTATAACCAATTTATTTTAGCTGCTTTATTGACATGAAATAAAATCTTAAAATTCATTTTTAGCCCAGTGATACACTGAATTGGATGTCAGGGTTTGTTTGTAAATAGTTTGCCATTTCGTCGTTTAGTTCTATGCCTTTTTCCATTGTGTACATTTGAATTTTAAGTTGCTCATTTTTAGGGTCGCTTATAAAAAATTTGAGTTTGCTGCGGCCCGGGTATTCAGCAGTATTTTTAGTAAAAAAGTTTAAAAATTCTGAAGTAATATTTTGGGCGCCTATAATTAATTGTAATTCCTTGGTTTGCTCTTTCATCATATTTTCCAAAAGGCATAGCTGACTTACCTTAAACTGGTAAGGCGATGTGGCAAACCGCTTTTGAAAAGACCCTGTAAGCGATAGCACCATTCCTGTTTCGAGGTAGTGGTTAAACCTTACATAATCTTCACCAAATAAGGCCATTTCCATTTTGCCGGAATAATCTTCTAAGGTAAAAGATCCGAATTTATTTCCTGCTTTGGATACGCGATGCTGCGCATCAATAATAAGGCCGCCCATCCTAAAAGTGATTGCGGGGTTTTTACAGGTGGCTATCTGCTCTTTAAATTCATTAAATGTCTGAATGGTGGTGAGATTAAAATGCCTCATCTGAAATTTGTAGTTATCTAAAGGGTGCCCGGTAAGGTACATACCTATTACCTCCTTCTCACGATCTAATAAGGTGAGCAAAGGCCATGGCTCGCATGAGGGTAGGGTAGGCGGTACAGAATCAGCCATTTGAAGGTCGCCAAAAAGGGTATTGGTATTATTATGCAACCGCTCATTGTGCTGCTGCCCAAAGCGAATAATCTTTTCCAGCGAGCTCATGCTTTCTCCTGGCGCGGCATATAAATACTGTGCCCGATGAAATTCTTTGAAACAATCAAAGGCACCGGCATTTACCAAGTTTTCTAAAGATTTTTTATTTACAGTACGTTGGTTTACTCTTTTTATCAAGTCGAATATAGATCGGAATGCGCCATTCTTTTCACGCTCTTCTATAATGTTTTCAATGGCTGCATCGCCCACGCCCTTCATTCCACTGAACCCGAATCTTATTTCTCCATTTTTGTTTACCGTAAAACCTTTTTGCGATTCATTGATATCTGGCCCCAATACTTTTAACCCCATATTCTTACATTCTTCCATATTAAAAGTAATCTTCTCAATAGCGCCTGCATGGTTGAGCACCGCCGCCATAAACTCGCTTGGGTAATGGGTTTTTAGCCACGCAGTCTGATAGGCTACCATGGCATAGCATGTAGAGTGCGATTTATTGAAAGCATATTGAGCAAAGGCTTCCCAGTCTGCCCATATTTTTTCTAATTTACTTTTTGCATGATTATTTTTTGCGGCGCCTTCCAGAAATTGGGCTTTCATTTTATCCAGCACATCCCTTTTCTTTTTACCCATTGCTTTACGCAGGTTATCGGCATCGCCTTTGCTAAAGCCAGCTATTTTTTGCGAAAGCAGCATTACCTGCTCCTGATATACGGTAATGCCATAGGTGTCTTTTAAATATTCCTCCATTTCTGGCAGGTCATAATTTATTTTTTGCCTTCCATGTTTGCGCTCAATATAGTCGGGTATGTAGGCCATAGGGCCGGGCCTGAATAGAGCGTTCATGGCTATTAGATCATCAAATTTATCCGGCTTTAAATCTTTAAGGTGCTTTTGCATACCAGCGCTTTCAAACTGGAATGTGGCATTTGTTTCGCCCCGCTGAAATAATTTGTAAGTGTCGGCATCATCAAGTGGCAAAGCATCAAGATCAATAACTACACCATGATTATTTTTAATGAGGCTGAGGGAGGTTTTGAGAATGCTTAATGTTTTTAAACCAAGGAAGTCCATTTTTAAGCAGCCTGCACTCTCAATATTATTACCATCTATCTGCGTTACAAAGAGGTCGGAGTCTTTGCTTACGGCGATGGGTATCAGTTCCATAAGGTCTGATGGAGCTATGATAATAGCCGATGCATGAATGCCGGTGTTTCGCACAGAGCCTTCCAGTATTTCTGCTTCATGCAATACTTTGCTCTGTATATCATTGCCCTTATATATTTCTCTAAGTTTTTTTATATTGGCCAGATCATCGGGTGTCATTCCACCTTCGGTAAGGCTCTTTTCGCCTTCTATTGGTGCATTTAATGCTTTTTGTAAAGAAGTGCCTGCTTTATCGGGTATTAATTTTGTAAGAAAATTGCTTTCAGGCAAGGGCAGGTCCATCACGCGTGCCACATCTTTTATACTCATCTTGGCAGCCATAGTACCGTAGGTGATAATTTGTGCTACCTGATTTTTACCATATTTATCTACCACATAGTCCATCACTTTTTGCCTTCCTTCATCATCAAAATCGGTATCTATATCTGGCATAGACTTTCTATCGGGATTCAAGAACCTTTCAAAAAGTAAATTGTATTTTATGGGGTCAATATTAGTAATGCCAATGCAATAAGCCACTACAGATCCGGCAGCAGACCCTCTTCCAGGGCCTACAAATACTCCCATTTTTTTGCCTTCCTGTATAAAATCTTGCACGATCAAAAAGTATCCGGCAAAGCCCATGGTTCTAATGGTGAATAATTCGAAATTGATACGCTCTTCTATCTCTGGCGTTATTTCTTTATATCTTTTTTTTGCTCCTTCCCAGGTAAGATGATCTAGGTAGGCCTCCTGCGAAACAAAACTTTTGGGTACTTTAAAATGGGGTAATAAAATATCTCTCTTTAAATCGAGCACATCTATTTTACCAATAACCTCATTGGTATTATCTATCGCCTCCGGCAAATCCTCAAATACTTTAGCCATTTCCTTCGGCCCTTTCAGATAAAACTGATTGTTGGGAAATGCGAAGCGTTTATTTTTTACTGATACATCATCATCGGTAAATTCTCTTAGGGCTGGCGTGGCCTGCTTCTCGCCGGTGTTCAGGCAAAGTAGTATGTCGTGGGCGTTAAAGTCTTTTTCATCTACATAATGAGCGTCGTTGCTCGCAATTACTTTTACATTATACTTTTTGGCAAATTTCAAAAGCACTAAATTCACTTTGTCTTGCTCTGCAAGCCCATGCCTTTGCAGTTCTACATAGTAGTCTTCCTGAAAAATATTCAGCCACCATTTGAATTCATTTTCTGCCTCTGCTTCGCTTTTTTTCAAAATGATCTGTGGTACCAGTGCGCCTAAGCAGCAGGTGGTAGCTATCAGGCCTTCATGATATTTATGAATTAATTCTTTATCAATACGTGGGTATTTTGAATACATACCTTCGGCATATCCCAGCGAAGTAAGCTTAATGAGATTTTGATAGCCAGTAGCATTTTTTGCAAGTAGTATCTGGTGGTGGCGTGGGTCTTTTTTATCTTTGGTAAACTGTTTTTGATGGCGGTTTTCAGTAATGTAAAATTCGCAGCCTACTATGGGTTTTACTTTTAGGCTGCCATCACTGTTTTTTAATTCATGGGCTTGTTTTACAAATTCAAAAACACCAAACATATTTCCATGGTCTGATATTGCTAAAGCAGGCATGCCTTCCTTTATAGCCTTATCATAGAGCGCGTCTATTGCTGCTGCACCATCCAGCAGCGAATATTGAGTATGAACATGAAGGTGAGAATATTTCATATAAATAGAGAAAACAAATTATGCCGAATTTTAATAGTATTTAGTCCAAACAATCTTTTTACCGCTGTAGTACCCTCTATTATTTCCACACAGTTTTCCGGACTATTTTGTAAAGCAAGTTGGGATTATTTAGAAAAGATCAAATATCGTAAAAATTGAGAAGTCCTTTTCTATAAGTTACTAACAGAGAGTGCGAAAAATTCTTTGATTTATGATAAAAGTCATTGTAAAAAGTGAGGGATAACAGGTTGTAAACAGGAGGGTATTTTTAGTTTTGCAACAAATATTTTACCATTCAAAGAATATATACCAAAACGCAGAAAAAAATACCCGGAGAGGAGGATGCAGTAAAGAACAATGAAAGTACGCTTTGCTACCACTGTGGCGAACCATGCTTTAACAACGACATCTTTTTTGAGAATAAAATTTTTTGCTGTAATGGCTGTAATACAGTGTACCGGCTGTTAAATAATGCAGGATTGTGCTCTTATTATGATTTGAATGAATATGCCGGAAAAAATTTACGTCAAAAGAACCGGCAGAATCAATTTGCCTACCTGGATGAAACAAATATCAAAAATTCGCTGATAAATTTTCGGCAGGATGGGCAGGTGCATGTTACTTTTTTAATACCATTTATTCATTGCAGCTCTTGTGTGTATCTGCTGGAAAATCTACATCGGATAGAGCAAGGGGTAACCCGTGTGGATATTCAGTTTTTAAAAAAAGAAGCCAGCATTATTTTTAATGAAGCAGAGATTACACTTCGCCAGGTAGTAGAGCGGCTTGCCGATATTGGGTACGAGCCACATATCAGTTTGAATAGTGCTGATAAAAAACAAAGTATTACAGACAGGACACTTATTTTTCGCCTCGGCGTGGCAGGGTTTTGCTTTGGAAATATTATGCTGCTAAGTTTTCCTGAATATTTTGGTTATCATGCACAGGGCGATGATTTTTTGAAAAATATTTTTCGGTATCTAAATGTGGTTCTGGCATTGCCTGTATTCTTTTATAGTGCGGCTGTATTTTTTACTTCAGCATGGAAGGGTTTGAGGCATCGGCATTTGAATATAGATTTTCCTGTGGCATTGGCCATTCTGGTAACCTTTATTCGCAGCCTTGTGGAAGTTTTTTCGGGGGCAGGTGGTGGCTATTTTGATAGCATGACGGGGATTGTTTTTTTTATGCTTGCGGGGCGCGTGTTGCAAGATCGCACGTATGCACAACTTTCATTTGAAAGAAATTACACAGATTATTTTCCGATGGCGGCTACTATTGTAGATAGTGATGGAATGGAAAAACCAACTCCATTGCCCCAAATAAAGGCAGGGGATACCCTTCGTATTTATAATGGTGAACTCATTCCGGCTGATGGCATTCTCGTAAAGGGAAATGCAGAAATTGATTATAGTTTTGTTACCGGCGAATCGCTCTCTGTAAAAAAGGAAATGGGGGAGATACTGTATGCCGGTGGTAGGCAAATGGCAGGGCCTATAGAATTGCTGACCATTAAAGAAGTAGCACAGAGCTACCTCACAGGCCTTTGGCATAAAGAACCATATAGCGAGGAGCGCAATAGTAGTGCAGGCGGCAATTCATTTGTACACGGGTTGGCAAAAAATTTCACCTTTTTGGTGTTGGCCATTGCGCTATTTAGTGGTATCTATTGGTATATGCATGATGCTACCAAAATTTGGCCCTCGGTAACTGCGGTACTCATCATTGCATGCCCTTGTGGCCTGTTATTAACGGCTACTTTTGCAAGAGGGCATATTATGCGCATTTTGGGCAAGAATGGTTTTTTTGTAAAAAATGCATTTGTGATTGAGAAGTTTGGCGAAATTGAGCACCTCGTTTTTGATAAAACAGGAACTCTTACCTCTGCTGCCAATATGGAAGTCTCTTATCATGGGGCATCTCTTTCAAGCCTTGAAAAAATCCGGATAGCTTCACTCACTATACCTGCCTATCATTCATTGGGCAAGGCGATTAAAAACTACCTGAGTGTAGATCAGCTATTTCCTGTAAATAACTTTCAGTATTTCGAAGGTATGGGGGTAGAAGGAGAAATTGATGGTCATTTTTATCAGATCGGCACCAGCTCGTTTATACACCCACCAATCATTAGTGAAATTGAAAAAGGTACCCGCTTATTTATAAAAGAAGATGGCATCTATTTGGGCTATTTTGAGCTGCGACAAGGCTTCCGGCCCGGAATCAGGTCAATGATTTCCCGTTTGAGCAAAAGAGTTTCTTTGTCTATGTTGTCCGGTGATGAACCGCATCAGAAAGGATTATTAAGCGAACTGATTCCGGCAGAGGGTTTGCGTTTTAAGCAAATGCCAGAGGATAAACTAAACTATATTCAATCGCTGAAGGCCTCGGGCATTAAAGTAGCCATGGCAGGCGATGGGCTGAATGATGCCGGGGCAATGAAAGAAAGCGACGTAGGAATTTGTATTGCTGAAGATACCAATCAATTTACGCCGGCCAGCGATGCTATTATAGACGGGAAGCAATTGCATTTATTTGATAAATTAATGACCTTTTGCAGGCAAGAAAAAAATATTATCAAAATATGCTTCGGCTTTTCAGTGATCTATAATGTAATAGGAATTTATTTTGCAGTACAGGCTTCATTGTCACCACTGTTAGCCGCTATTATTATGCCATGCAGTACGCTTACAATCATTTTTCTCACCTGGATATTAAGCCATATTGCTGCTACAAAACTTCGTTGAAAACGATTGTTCATTGATTTTTTTTAAAATGATATCGCTCATGTAACCAATTGATGAAAGTCATAATCATGATTGGATGTGCTTTCTATTTTTGTTCGTCAATTTTTTTTTTATGAGTGCAATGATCATCTTACTCGTAGCGAGCCTTATAGTTGCGATTATTTTCCTTCTGGCATTTATATGGTCAGTAAAAAATGGGCAGTACGATGATGATGTTTCGCCTGCACATAAGATTCTCTTTGAAGATCAGGTCAATCAAAAATCCAAATAAAAATTAATCACTTACAAACTAACATTTCATGAGTTCGGACATTAATCCATCTTTAGAATCAGATGCACTTATTCCTTTTGCACAGCCGGGCGCAGGGGTACAGGTTGAAACTTTCTTTTATGACAATAAGATCGTAAGAAATTTTGCATACGCCTGCCTTTTTTGGGGCCTTATCGGTATGCTTGCCGGATTGTGGGCTGCATTATCCATTGCCTACCCTGATGTAAACTTAGGCTGGGCGCCTACTACATTTGGCCGTATGCGGCCAGTGCACACCAATGCAGTAATTTTTGCTTTTGTTGGAAATGCAATTTTTTGTGGTGTGTATTATTCATTGCAGCGCCTTACCAAGGCTCGGATGTTTTCAGACAAGTTGAGCAAAATTCATTTCTGGGGTTGGCAGGCTATTATTTTATTTGGGGCTCTTAGCCTTTGGATGGGGTTCACTCAAGGAAAGGAATATGCAGAATTAGAGTGGCCGTTTGACATCGCCATTACTCTTATTTGGGTAGTATTCGGTGCGAATATGATGGGAACAATTTTAAAGAGAAGAGTAGCTCATCTGTATGTTGCTATCTGGTTTTATCTGGGTACTTGGGTGGCTGTAGCCATGCTTCATATTGTCAACTCATTTGCTATTCCGGTTTCTTTTATGAAAAGTTATTCATGGTATGCCGGTGTTCAGGATGCATTGGTACAATGGTGGTATGGGCACAATGCGGTAGCATTCTTTCTTACTACTCCATTTCTGGGGTTAATGTATTATTTTGTACCCAAGGCAGCTATGAGGCCGGTCTATTCTTACCGGTGGTCTATCATTCACTTTTGGGCTTTAATTTTTTTATATATCTGGGCAGGGCCACACCATCTTTTATATACTGCTTTGCCTCAGTGGGCTCAAAGCTTGGGTACCGTTTTTTCCATCATGCTTATTGCGCCATCATGGGGTGGAATGCTCAATGGATTGCTCACGCTTCGTGGTGCATGGGATCGAGTAAGGGAAGATGCAGTTCTTAAATTTTTTGTAGTAGCGCTTACCTGCTATGGTATGGCCACCTTTGAAGGGCCAATGCTTTCGCTAAAAAGTGTAAACGCTATTAGCCATTATACCGACTGGACCATAGCACACGTACATGTTGGTGCGCTGGGCTGGAATGGATTTCTTGCCTTTGGTATGCTTTATTGGTTAATACCTCGAATTTTTAATACCAGTTTATACTCCAAAAAATGGGCAAACACGCATTTCTGGATAGGCACACTTGGAATTGTTTTCTATGTAATACCTCTTTATTGGGCAGCCTTTACGCAAAGCCTCATGTGGAAACAATTTACTGCTGATGGTATTCTCCAATATCAGTTTATGGAAACAGTAACCACTATACAGCCTATGTATGTATTGCGTGCATTGGGTGGTACACTTTACATCACAGGCCTTATACTCATGTTGGTAAATCTGTATAAAACGGTGAAGACTGGAAAACTTATAGAAAATGAAGAAGCTCAAGCACCTGCTTTACCTAAAAAAACAATCAGCACTGGTAAAGAACACTGGCATGGCTGGATAGAGAAAAGACCAGTTCAAATGACCATTCTGGCCCTCATAGCAGTGGGAATAGGCGGCATAGTAGAAATGGTTCCTACTTTTCTGGTAAAATCAAATGTGCCTACCATCAGTAGTGTAAAGCCTTACACTCCTCTGGAGCTTTATGGCAGAAATATTTATGTAAGAGAAGGGTGCTATACATGCCACTCACAAATGATTAGGCCCTTCCGGGATGAAGTAGCACGCTATGGGGAATATTCCAAAGCTGGAGAATTTGTGTATGATCATCCATTTCAATGGGGCTCTAAAAGAACTGGACCCGATCTGGCCCGCGTAGGTGGAAAATATCCGGATAGCTGGCACTACAATCACATGCTCGATCCTACTTCTATGACCAGTGGCTCTCTTATGCCTCGATACCCGTGGTTGTTTACTGATAGAATTGATAAGACCAAGACCTATGACATGATCAAGGCCATGCAGAGACTCGGAGTTCCTTATGCTAAAGGGTATGAAAATATGGCGAATGATGATTTAGATAAACAGGCAACAAAAATTCAGGCAGATCTTAAAAAGGATAAAATAGAAGTGAAGAAATCAGATGAGATAGTAGCACTGATTGCTTACCTGCAAAGGTTGGGGACAGACATTAAAAAACAACAGCAATAAAACACCACTATGAAATTTATTAATTATTTGAAGTCAATAGATGGTGTTAGTATTTATCCCATCATCACCTTGGTAATATTTGTTACCATATTTATTCTGGCCACCATACTTGTATTGGCCAAGGATAAGAAAACAATAGAAGAAATAAAAAATTTACCATTAAACGATTAAGGTTTATGAATATTAAATTGAAAAAGATATATAATAAAAAAAGCCTGTTGCTTTCTTTGTTAGTACTGCTTTTACCTGCATTGGTGTTTTCACAGGCCGAGGCTCCTGCGAAATCTGAAATAGCCCAGCCTGCTGCCTGGATATTGATTTCCATTATGGTAGTGCTCATTTTTGCAATCATTGTTTTATCCGGGCTTGTAAAGTCATCGTATGAAATTTATAAAAAACGAATAAAAAAGGCGGAGTCTATAATTCCAATATTGATTATCGGATTATTGATTTTTGGGTTGCCTGCTCATGCTCAGGATACTACTGCATTAGCCGCTGAGCCGGTTTCATCCACTATTGTGAGCGGGATATCCAATACCTCTTTTTATTTTATGATGGCCACCATTATTCTTGAATTGATCATTGTAATTTTTCTGGTAAGAACGTTCAGGTTATTTGCCGGGTTGAAAAAAGAGCCGGTAGAAAAGGCTATTGCTGAAAAAGTAAAGAAGAAGAAAATTTCCTGGTTCGAAAAATTTAATAATACAAAAAGCGTAAATGCGGAAGCCGAATCTCAGGTAAATCTTGGCCATGACTATGATGGTATAGGTGAGTTGGATAATCCTACACCGCCTTGGTGGCAATGGGGCTTTGTGATTTCTGTAATATTTGCAGTCGTTTATTTATACACCAATCACATCTCTCATTCTACGCCTACACAGTTTCAGGAATTGGCAATAGCAAATGCAAAAGCTGAGGAGAAACAGCAGGAATATCTGGCAAGCTCTGCCAATAAAATTGATGAAAATAATGCCGTTTATCTTTCTGATGCCGCCGACCTCGCAGAGGGCAAAGCGGTTTTCACCTCTGTGTGTGCTGCTTGCCATGGTGCCGATGGTGGCGGGATAGTAGGCCCCAACCTTACAGATGAGTATTGGCTGCATGGTGGAAGTATAAAAAGTATTTTCAAAACGATAAAATATGGAGTGCCTGAAAAAGGAATGAAAAGCTGGAAGGACGATTACCCGCCCAAAAAAATAGAGCAGATAGCAAGTTATATTCATTCCCTTAAAGGAACAAAGCCTGCAGCGCCTAAAGAGCCTCAAGGTGATAAATTTGTAGAAACAGATAGTACTACTATCAAATAAATTTTTAAAGAATAATGATAGCAGAGAATGATAAAGAACATATATGGGATGAACATGATTCATTCAGAGATCATCTTTCTACAGTAACGGAAGATGGCAAACGAAAATGGATTTACCCTACTAAGCCCAAGGGCAAATGGTTTAGGAGCAGGTCTATGGTCGCTATTTTCTTCTATGCACTATTCTTTACACTCCCATTTATTTATGTAAATGGCAGGCCACTCTTTCTTTTTAATTTCTTAGAAGGAAAATTTATTTTATTTGGCTTTGCATTTTGGCCTCAGGATTTTTTCATCTTCGGCCTTATTATGATGGCAGGTATCTTATTTATTGCGTTGTTTACAAATGCCTTTGGCAGATTGTTTTGTGGATGGGTGTGCCCTCAGACTATTTTTATGGAAATGCTTTTTCGCCGGGTAGATTATCTGGTGTTGGGCGATGCTCAAAAGCAGCGCCTGCTGGGCAAGTCGGCATGGAACTCTGAAAAAATAAGGAAATATACACTGCGGTATGGAATCTATTTTATCCTTTCATTTATAATTGCCAATACTTTTCTATCCTATTTTATTGGGGTAAAAGAGTTGGGCAAAATTGTAGGTGAGCCAGTAGGTATGCACATTGGAGGGTTTTCTGCTATCGTCATATTTACTGCGGTGTTTTTTAGTGTATATGCTTTTTTGCGAGAGCAAGTATGTACCAATATCTGCCCTTATGGCCGCCTGCAAGGAGTATTGCTTGATAAGAATTCTGTGATAGTGGCCTATGATTATAAACGCGGCGAGCCACGCGCCAAATATAAAAAAGGAGATTATGCAGGGCTGGGCGATTGTATAGACTGCAATCAATGTGTGAATGTGTGCCCTACAGGGATAGACATACGAAATGGTACACAATTAGAATGTGTAAATTGTACCGCATGTATTGATGCTTGTAATTTTATAATGGAAAAAACAGGAAGACCTAAAGGGCTGATAAGGTTTGATTCTGAAAATAATATTGCTGATGGGATTCCATTCCGGTTTACTGCAAAACTTAAAGGTTATAGCGCGGTGTTATTAGTATTGCTGGTAGCTATAGTAGCATTGCTCCTTACAAGAAAAAATGTAGATGGAACATTGATGCGTACTTCAGGAATGCTATACCAGGAAAGAGGTACAGATAGCATATCTAACCTGTATAATATTAAGCTTACCAACAAAACGATGCACAATTTTTTGCTGGATTTAAAGCCCTCAAATTTTAAAGGGCGGCTGGAATTGGTAGGACAAAGCGAAATTCGGATGCTGCCCGAAGAGCAGGTGTCGGCTACCTTCTTTGTAATAATGCCCAAAAATGAAATACACGAAAGAAAACAGAAAATCAAGGTAGATATTTTTAATAAAAATGAAAGAATGAATACCATGTCCTCTACATTTTTAGGCCCGGTAAGCCGAACCGATGATGAATAAAATTTTTAAAGAAAATAATAATGGATCAAAATAATTCACATAAGAAAAGGCCCTACGGCTTTTGGAATTGGGGAACCGGAATTTTTATCACGATTTTTGTTTCAGCCGGCCTAATGTTGTTGCTGGTATATAAAAGCAGCAAAATTACTTTTGATATGGCAGAGAAGGATTACTATGCTGAAGAATTAAAATATGATGGCAGCATGAAGGCTGCCCAAAATGCTTCATTGCTTTCTGCGCCACTTACCATCAATGAAACGCATGATTTTATCGTTATTGCATTCCCTGGCGAATGTATAACGAATAAAATGCAAGGTACATTACTGCTATATCGCCCATCATCCGAGGCGCAGGATATCAGCCTGCCACTCACTCCCGATAGAGATGGAAAGATGATGATCGGAAAGACAAAACTCGTAAAGGGTGTTTACAGGCTTAAGGCAAACTGGACAATGAATGGTCAACCCTATCAGGTAGAAAAAAGCTTTTTTGTTCAACTTATGTGATGCGATGATTACATCCTATATTATTTCCGGATTAGTAATAGGCACGCTGGGCAGCTTTCATTGCGTGGGTATGTGTGGCCCATTGGCGCTATCCCTGCCTGTACAGCACCTGCAAGGAACCAAGCGCTTCTTAGGGATTCTTTTATATAATTTAGGGAGGGTTTTCACCTATTCATTTATAGGCCTTGCCGCTGGCGCTTTAGGCCTCGGATTCGCGCTTTTTGGATGGCAGCAAATACTCTCGATTGCAATCGGCAGCATGCTACTCCTGGTTTTTTTTGGAATGATCTTCAGAAAAAATATTTTTAAAAATAAGCTGATCAATGATACCTGGAACGGGTTTGTAATCAACAGGCTTACATTGCTGTACCGCAACAAAAATTTTTATTCACTGTTTTTGATTGGATTGCTGAATGGATTGCTGCCCTGTGGTTTGGTATATATCGCTCTTTCAGGTGCGCTTGCTACCGGTAATATTTTGTACAGCAGTTTATTTATGGCATCCTTTGGGTTGGGTACTTTGCCAGCCATGTTGGTATTAAGTTTTGCAGGTAATATTATTTCTATGCAATTGAGGATAAAAATTAAAAAACTGGTTCCTTACATAATTGGGCTTATGGGTGTACTACTGATCTTGCGCGGCCTCAATCTTAATATCCCTTTTATCAGTCCGGTGATTGCCGGCGCCCATGCTGTGGAGTGTCATTAGTAGAGCGTATTGGCAAATAATTATTTCTTTCGGCTAAAAGTTTAAATTTGAAAATATTTTTTCAAATACCATGCAATCAAAAAAACTCGATATCATCAATATGCTCCTGGAAGATTGCATAATGGCCTACCCTGTTAATACCTTTATCATCAGCATATATCAGCAATATCAGCAAAGAGGATGGCTGGGTAAAAAGCAACTTCAAGGACTGTATGATAAGGCTTCCAAAATAAGTGGAGTGCTTCCCGGAAGACTGGCTGCACTGGAATCTATTATAAAAAAAATGCCCACGAGGGATCGTTCTGCATTACCTGAAAATACTCCGATCTTCCAGAAAGATGAAAAGGCAGGTGCGTTAATTTTAGAAATTATTTCAAAATATCCTGCACATAAAAGAGTGCTTTATTTGAAGGCTCGCTATGACAATGATGAAGTAATTTCACCTGCAGAAATTGCAGAACTGGAAAGA
>JAFDXH010000105.1 GCA_018268075.1 Bacteroidota bacterium
CGGGCAGGGCTTATCTGGTAGTCGAGCATATTGAGCGAAGAATTAAAAATCATTTCTACAGGACTGTACATTGCTGTAGCGCCTTGTTCATTTACCCCTATGATGATGGCAATTTCCTTTTTTATATCAATCTCTTTTTCTAAAACAGATTCTTCATCAAATGCATTAGCTATATCCGATTCATTTCTTAAAAGCATTACACCTTTACCATCGTAGCCGCCGAGCGCCAGTTTTTGTGCAGCCGGAAAAAATGCTGTATTTTTTTTGAGTTCATTTTTACTTGATACGATTATAAAGGGTGCTGTAGGTATTTGCTGTGCTGCGTAAAACTCTTTTTGTTTTCTTTTATTTTTTATTATTTCCAGTGCAGCCGGTGCAGGATATATTTTTTTGCCCTCCTTTTCAAGTTGGTATAGGGCTTCGAGGTTTACAGATTCAATTTCTATAGTAAGTGCATCCAGATTTTTCCCAAATGAATATACATCTTCATAAGAAGTAATATCGCCATTAATAAATTGGTGACAAAGATGTGCCGAAGGGCAATCAGCATCATTTTCCAAAACATAAGTGATGACAGGATAATTAGCTGCTGCCTGTAAAAGCATACGGCCTAATTGCCCACCACCGAGAATGCCAACTTTTTTCATCAGTACTTTTTGGGCTGCAAGTTACGCACCAAGGCTTGAAGTACGGATAATGAAAATATATTCTATATGTTCTGCAGGGCTTTTGATTGACACTTCCCCTTGTACTTAGGATAGATTTTTTTGATTCTTCTTGAAAACTACTAATAAATAATATATAAAAACAAGAGAAACAAAATGTGATTCTAAGATAAAGAAAATAATAATACTAATTTTATATCTTGATGAGGTAATATGAATGAGATATTAATTAATGAGACAGAATTAATTTTAAGACTTAAAGAAGGGGATCATGAAGCATTTAAGTTCTTATACGAAAATTATGCCCCCGTTCTGCAAAGCTTTAGTTCAAGATTTAATTTTTCCAAACACGAAACCGAAGAGATTGTACAGGAAACTTTTATCAGAATATGGCAGCATAAGCAGAACATAGATCCCGACCGCCCATTTAATACTTTTTTGATTACGATTGCGAAGAATCTTATTTATAATCAAATCAGGCATGGTAGGTATGTAGAAAAGTATATTAAAGAAATAAGAGGCGAGCCGGAAGGCTCTTATAATGCAGCTCATGGCGAGGGTGAACTGAAACAAATGATCAATAATGCTCTTCCCTTATTACCTCAAAAATGCCGGGAAATATTTATGAAAAGCAGACTGGAGGGTGCTTCTAATCAGGATATCGCTACAGAACTGAATATTTCTAAAAGCACGGTTGAAAATCAATTAAATAAGGGATTGAAAATAGTGCGAGCCTATCTTCAGAAACATGGGTTGGGTACTATTTTACTATTTCTTATCATTTATTACAGCAGGTTAATTAGCGGCTGATATTTCTAAGATTTTGATCGCACCATGAATAATAAAAAAAATAAAATTTATTTGGCGTAGGTGTATAAGTTATCTGGTGTGTATAACTATATATGGCTGCCGTAATTTTAAAATATAGAATGTGGGTATTGAATTTTTAAAAAAATATTTTGAAGACAGCCTCTCATTGGAGGAAAAGGGAAAAATGGATCAATGGATACTGGATCCTACTAATGAAAAAGCTCTTTTACAATTTATTGAACAGTCTTTCTTTGAAGAGGAAGCCAGGCACCCTGTAAAATCTTTTGAAAATCTTATACAAGAGGTTCAAAAACGAAGTGAGATATCAGGTAAAGTTGTTTCCTTAAAACGGAGAAATTGGCTTTGGGTTGCTGCTGCTGCCTGCCTTATTTTTCTTTTAATTGGTGGATGGGTAGGGTATATATTAAAAAATTCTAAGCCTGCACGCACCTATGGCGATGTTTGGCTTATGAATAATACTTCCAATTCAAACGCGCAATATGCCCAATTAACACTGGATGACGGATCAGAAATTTATCTGGGTAAAAACAGTGAAATTTCTGTTTCTAATAAGTCTGGTATTAATCCGATAGTATATCTGGAAGGGGAGGCTTATTTTAATCTAAAGCATGGCGGAAAAACTTTGACAGTAAAAACAAAGGACCTGGTAACCACTGCAAAAGATTCAAAATTTAATATTACCTCATTTAAAAAGGATAGCATAGTAACTGTATCCGTAGAAAAGGGGAAAGCGGTAGTAACCGAGAATAGAGAGTTGAAGCCAATGATGGAATTGAGAATTCCCGCAAAGGATTCATTGCAGAAGGACTCAACAATTAAAGAAAGGAAAACAACGCCCTGGGCAAATATAATTCCTGTGGCAAAGATTTATCAGGATGAGAAAATGACTTATGATGTTAATAGTAAAAGTGCTGATGTGAAAAAGGTGAACCCCAAAGTAATTCCTTTAATAGACTTAGTGCCAGCTCAGAAAGTAAAAGAAGATGAAGTGAAGGGAAATGAAAATCAGGATATTAAATTAAAGAATTTTTGATAAAAGATTATCTCATAGCAATCAATAATTAAACAAAACTAAAACTCCAGAATTATGCCAAAGACAATTCGCCATTTTTTCATCTTCGCAGCATTGGTTTTATCGGGAATGATTTTTTTTACAGCATGTAAGAAAAAGGATAAAACTCCACCAAGTAATCTAGCCGGAATGCTTACATTTCAGGTTAAAGATATCACCGCTACATTCACCATTGATGAAAATTTAAAGAAAATATTCAATAGTGATAGTCTTCCGTTTCAAACTGATGTAAGTAAACTTGTTGCAATCTTTACATTGGTTCCTAATGCTACCGTTAAGGTTGGTGGCGTGGTTCAGGCTTCAGGTTCTACTATTAATAACTTTACTTCGCCTTTGATATATTCCGTTGTAGCACAGGATGGTTCTTCTACTCGCGACTATACGGTGAGTGTAAATGTGGCTAAAATAGATCCTAAAACAATTTCATGGCAACAGCTTACGCCAGATGCAGGTTGGGGCAATTTTCACAGTGTAGAAGCTACTGCATTAAATAATAAATTTTATATGTTAGGTGGCACTATGGGATATTTTGGTGCATTCCCTTTTACCAGCACCACTTCTACCGATGGCGCTGCATGGACACGTACCAGAGCGGTAGATAACAATGGTGATTCTGTACCTCGCGCCGAGCATCCTGCCTTTATTAGTTTTAATAACAAACTTTGGATTCTCGGTGGCCACAGGCCCGGTGTTGGATTTGCATTTGATGATGTATCTAATGGCGTGTGGAGCTCTTCGGATGGTTTGGCTTGGACTGTTTCTGTTCCTGCAGTAGCTACAGATAGATGGTCTAAGCGTGAAAGAATCGGAGCAGTTGTTTTTAATAATAAACTATTTGTGATTGGTGGGAATGGTTATCCAGCATTTGGTAACACCAATTCACCAAGTGCAGCATATAATGATGTATGGAGTTCTTCAGACGGAACTACATGGACTGTAGTAAATGCTAACCCTGCATTTTTAGCAAGAACTAACCCTGCCGTGTTTGTATATAAAAATAAAATATGGCTGGCAGGTGGAAAAGATAATGGTGGCAACTTGCTTAACGATGTGTGGAATTCTGCAGATGGAAATAGCTGGACCAAAGTAACGACTACTTCATCTTTTACAGGAAGATGGGGCCATCAGATAATTGCTGATAATAATCAGCTTGTGTTGGTAGGTGGTGAAGATGCTACAGGAGTTTCCAGTGATGTTTGGGTGTCAGAAAATGATGGTGTAGCATGGACAAAAATAACAACTGGCGATGTTCGGGCACTACCTGCTAATTTTAAGGGAAGAAGAGATTTTAGCATGGTAGTACAGAACGGATCTGTTTATATTATAGGCGGCCTTGGGGCTAAAGATGCCGGTACCGGTAATTATACCTTTACCAATGATGTTTGGAAAGGAACCTTCCATTAATAAATTTCAGAAAAATATAAGCATTCGGCATTTGAATAATAGGGCAAATGAAGATTGGTAATAAGTCTTCATTTGCTCTGCCGAAAGCCATTAAGATAAAAATTTTATACCATTTTTATTTATATGGTATAAGACTATGTGAAAATATCAGCTGGTATAATACCGATAGAAAAAAATTATTTGGACTAAATATTATTCCAATACGGTATTACAGTTTTTATTACAATACGTTCTGCTCAATTTTGTAATTACGTTTTATGATTTTAATTTGATGAAAAGATTAATAATTTCCGCAATTGTATTTTGCGGGGCTACCTTTTTCACTGTTTCGGATAATATTTTGATGGCACAGGTTCATGAAATGATTCCGCTTCAGCCAATTAAAGGTTCTGTAAAATCAGATAATAATGAACCGGTTCCGGCAGCATCTATTAAAGTAAAAGGATCTACTAAAGGTACTTCTACAAATGAGGCCGGCGCATTTACAATATTAGTAAAGCCTACAGATACTTTGTTGATTACCGCAGTGGGCTTTCTGCCATTAGAAGTGCCTTGCAGCAACAAAAAATTGGCGCTGATACTCCAGTCAGCAAATAGCACTTTAAAGGAAGTGGTGGTAGGATATGGAAAGGAAAGAAAGAAAAATATTACAGGATCTATCTCTTCTATATCTGCTAAAGAATTGGCCAATACACCTGCCCTTTCTTTTGATAACGCTATCATGGGCAAGGCTGCAGGAGTTCAGGTTATATCCAGCTCTGGTGTGCCGGGGTCTGCCACAGGCATTACTATTCGAGGGCTTTCTACCTTGAACCCTGATGGCAACCAACCACTGATAGTAATTGATGGGATTCCTGTGTATGGATCGGGTAGAAGTTTGAATAATAAAACATTTAATAACTCTACAACACCAATGATAGGGTTTGGTGGAACCAGTGTAAGCGACAACCTAACCACAAAAAATGAATTTGAAAATAATCCTTTAGCTTCATTAAATCCCGCTGATATAGAATCTATTGAAATTTTAAAAGATGCCTATGCTACCGCAATTTATGGCTCAAGAGGTTCAGCAGGTGTTATCTTAATCACCACCAAAAAGGGGAGTAAGAAACGCGCGGCTTTCAATGTACAATATGTAACAGGCACTGTAGATCCAATAGGAAAATATTCATTACTAAATGGACCCCAGTACAATCAGGTATATACAGAGTATTACAGAGAACTTGGTCTAAATAGTGTTTTCAACTCGCCCTATAATACTGATTGGGTAAAGGAAGTATCAAGAACGGGAAATTCGCACCAGCTCGATCTATCAATGGCAGCCGGTGGCGATAAAGCACAATATTTTATTAGTGGATCCTATACAGATCAGCCTTCATACATTATCAATAATGGATACAAGAGATATACTGGCAGAACGAATATCAACTATGAAGCATCTAAAGAAGTTTCAGTTGGTATTAATGTGTCTATGTCTTATGCTAACAATACATCATTAAATGCACCACTTATTTATAGCAATGCAATTTTGAAAGCACCGAATTTGCGTGTGAAGGATGATAATGGAAAATACCTTTATGATAAAGGGACCAATCCTTTTGGGCAAATGGATAACAACCCAGTAGCCGATGCAATGCTCAACACCAATAGCCTCGAAACTTCAGAGTCGTTAGGGAATCTTTTTATTCAATACAAACCTATTTCTTCACTTACACTCAGATCTGAATTCGGTTCAGAAATGAACAATTCCAGCGCATACACCCGTAGAGTAAAAAGGCCAAGTGGTTTTGGCGATGATGCAGTTTCAACAATGACAGATAATAAAAAGATTGTTATCAATAATACAGCTACTTACCTTCAAACAGTGAGCTCTCATCACTACATTAATGCTCTGGTGGGACAGAGTTATGAGCAATCTGTTGAAAATACTTCGCAGATTGGTGGGTACAATTTTTTTAGTGATGATATTAGAAGCATATCTGCAGCAGGTTCCAAATATATCTTAAGCGCACTAAAACAAAAATGGGCATTAGTATCCTATTTTGGTAGAATAAATTACGAGTTTGATCATAAATATCTGGCCGGAGTTACATACAGAATTGATGGGTCCTCTAGATTTAGTAGTAATAACCGATACATCGGATTCCCTTCCTTTTCGGCAGGATGGCGGCTTTCACAGGAACCATTTTTGAAAAATATTAAAATGATTAATGATGTAAAGATCAGAGGAAGCATTGGTTTTACAGGTAATAATAGTTCCACGTCCTACTATGGAAGTCAAGGCCAGTACATCCTTAATACCAATAACCTGACGTATTCCGGATTACCAATACTTCAGATGCTGCAACCCGAGAACCCTAATTTGAAATGGGAACGTACCCAATCTATTGATGTTGGGCTAGACGTTTCCTTGTGGGACAATCGGTTTACACTTACCGCTGATTATTATCAAAAAAGAATTAAGGATATGATTCTTGCATCTGCCATACCGCTATATCAGGGATGGGTTTCACAACCTCAGAATATAGGGGATATGGTAAATAAAGGAGTCGAATTGATGCTTTCTGGCGATGTCCTTAGAACTAAAAACTTTACATGGAATTCTTCATTAAATATTTCTTCTAATTCAAACAAGATTTTAAGATTAAATTTTGGTGGTGAATCAGTAGGACTTGCAAATGATGCCTATAAGTATATGAAAGTGGGCCAGCCTGCAGGCCAGTTTTTTCTATACACCTGGCTGGGCGTAGATCCTAATACAGGCAATCCTTTGTGGAGTGATGGCAAAGGTGTAGTTTCTACCACGCCGCCGGCAGCATTGTTTGCTCAGGTTGCAGATGTAAATACTTTTAGAAGATCTTATGGAAGCAGCCTGCCAGATGTTTTTGGTGGAATGTCCAATTCATTCACTTATAAAGAATGGGAGCTGAATGTCTTCATTGCTTTTTCACTTGGGTCTAAAATGATTAATGGTTCTCTGGCATCGTTGCTTACCTATACTACTGATGATGCGAATAACCTAAGTACACAAATTCTTGATTATTGGTTGGTGCCGGGGCATAATACTTCAATACCTCGTTTAGTAAATGCATCTGTGACTACAGCACCGGGGTCTACTACTAGCAGTGTAAGAGACTATACAGCCAGCGTAACCAATAGCAGATTTTTAGAAGATGCATCCTATGCACGTATAAAAACATTGAATCTTTCATATAGCATGAATCAAAATCTTTTAAAAAGACTTACTCAAAATAAAGTTCATTTTTTGAAATTATTTGTAAGAGCTACCAATTTATTTACACTTACAAATTATTCAGGGCTTGATCCGGAAGTAAGTGCTTTTGGCTCTTCAGCAATACAATCAGGCTACGACCAACTGACGATGCCTCAAACCAAATTAGTTCAATTCGGAATAAATATAGGATTATGATTAAGGTGTTGAAAAATTTTCTTTTAGTATTGGTGTTGCCTGCCATCCAATTTTCCTGTGGCAAAAAGCTTGATATAGCGCCGGAAAATACATTGGTAGAAAGTGAAGTGTTTAAAACCGAACAAGGTGCAGAGCAGGCTATATCAGAAGTGTACTACAATTTTCTAAATGCAGAAACCAATTATTTTTCCTACACTTATGGCGACTTAACTACTACCATACTAAAAAAACCGATTGATAATAATACCTACGATCTGGGGCAGGCTACACCAGTAGATTATTATGTAGTAAATACCTGGACAGCATTTTTTAAGGCGATCAATTCAGCTAATAATGTAATAAAAAAAATACCCTTGTATGGTAAATTTTCTGATGCAAAGGAAAAGCAATTTATAGCTGAAGCTAAATTTGTAAGAGCTTATTCCTTTCTTCATCTGTTGGTTTTATATGGCGATGGGGCACTTTCTGGAAAAATGTCTGGCTTAGGCCTTCCATTGCAATTAACTCCTTTTGAAGGATATAATACCGGTGAAATAATTCCCAGATCAACAAATGGCGAAGTGTATGCTCAAATAATAAAAGACCTTACCGAAAGTATTGTGGATCTGCCATTGAATCAGGCTGATGACCTGAAAACAAGAACCAGAGCCACAAAAGGCGGAGCTTATGCTTTGTTGGCAAGGGTAAATTTGTATATGGGTAAGTTTGCTGATGCCGCTAACGCAGCAAAATCAGTTATTAATTTGGAGCCCAGTGTTTATTCCATTACTACAGATTTAAGGAGCCTTTTTCCGGCAAATCCAAATGGAACAGCACAATCATTTACTTCTGAATATGTTTTCGCTTTGCCTGTCAGTCAATTAATGAGTTCATCTACCTATTCAAACAATGGCATTAGTGGATCCTATTATTTTAAAAGATCTTTTTGGATTAATCCAGACTTTATCAATGAATTTGAGAATGGCGATTTAAGAGTTTCTATTTTGATGTGGAAGGGCGATTCTGTTTATAATCCTGATAGAATAAATGAGAAAACTACATTTAAATTCAATAACAACTTTGGCCGGGACAATGTGCCCATGATCAGATATGCAGAGGTGCTCTTAACACGGGCAGAAGCACTGGCCCGTACAGTAGGGATTAATCAGGAATCAATAGATCTGCTCAATCGGATACATCAGCGATCTGTTCCATCGGCTGCATCTTATACCACAGCCAGCTTTGGCAGCGCTACCGACCTTATAGCAAGAATTTTATTGGAACGTAAGCGTGAATTAGCTTTTGAAGGATTGTACCGTTATGATCTGTTGCGTACTAATCAACCATTGCGCTCGCCGGATATACCAGATAATAAAAAAGTATTGCCCATTCCACAGATTGAAATAGATATTTCAAACGGTGTCCTCGTGCAAAATCCGGGTTATTTATAATATTTTTTCTGAACCATAGACAATATAAAACAAAGAAGTTATGAAACTGAACAAACTGACAATTCAATTGTCCCTATTGATTTTTCTTTTCACGGTGATTGCACCACAATCTTATGCTCAAAAAGGTAAGGTAGTATTTGAAGATTTGACTTTTGATCAGGCGATGGCGAAAGCAGCAAAAACAAAAAAAATAATTTTTGTGGACGTGACACGTCCTACACCTGCAGCAATGAATGTACAGGTAGAAAAAGAAATATTCACGATTGATAGCATTGCTAAATTTTTCAATGAACATTGTATTTGTATTCGCGAAGATATGTTTACAGAGGAAGGGAAGAAATTTGCTCCAAGACTTGCAATGTTGATGTATCCTGTATATGTATTTTATGATAAGAGTGGCGACCAATTATCTTTTCTCAATTCGCACGAAATATTGAAGGATACTGTGTCGCTGATGAATAAAGCCAGAACATCGCTTGCAACAGCTATGGAGAAAGAAGTAAATACCCGCCATATTAATTTCGATTCGCCGGTATGGGCTAAGGCTCTTGCAAAAGCAAAAAAGGAGAACAAGATGATTTTTGTAGATGCTTACACCACTTGGTGCAGGCCATGTATTCAAATGGCAAAAGATGTATTTACGCTTGATAACGTTGCAGATTTTTACAATAAAGAATTTGTAAACCTTTCTATAGATATGGAAAAAGGCGATGGCCCCGCACTGATAAAAAAATATGCAGTAAAAGCTTACCCTGATTTTCTGTTTATTGATGGTGATGGAAATTTAATTCACCGTGGAGGCGGCTATCAGGAATCTAAAGAATTTATTCAATTAGGAAAAGATGCAGTAGCCAAGTTTCATAAAAACAATAAAAAATAGTGCATAAATAATCAACATGAAATTACTCATATTCCTTTTTGCTTTTTCTGTCGCATCATTTGGTGGTTATTGTCAGGACAAGGCGGGGATTGAATTTATTGGTTCAACATGGAAAGATGCACTGGCAAAGGCAAAGAGTGATAACAAGCTTATTTTTATGGATGCATTTACTACCTGGTGTGGCCCTTGTAAAATGATGGCAAAAAATGTTTTTCCGGATCCAGGTGTTGCATCACTGTACAACCGCAACTTTATAAATGTAGCAGAGGATATGGAAAAGGGAGAAGGCATTGTGTTAAAGAACCAGTACAAAGTGAATGCATATCCTACTTACCTTTTTGTAAATGGCGATGGTGAAATTGTGCATAAGTTGGTAGGCGAACATTCAATTGAGCAGTTTATACAAAGTGGGCTGGACGCGCTGAGCCCTTCACGAAATCTTGTGTACTATGAAAAAAATTACACAGCCAATAGGCGTGATTATAATTTTATTTCTGAGTACCTCCAGGTTTTAAGCAATGCTTATGAAGAAGGTGCCACCAACAAGATAGCGCTTGATTACCTGTCCGGGCAAAGCCCTGCAAAGCTTGAAGGTGATGGCAATTGGGGTATTATTAAAAATTATCTTTATGATGCTTCTTCTGCACCTTTTCAATATGTAGTTGACCACCAGAATCAATTCGAAAAATTATATGGTACAGAAGAGGTAGATAAAAAAATCTACAGCACTTTTTTAATGTGGCCACGAAATTATCTTCATTATTCAAGTGAAGGAAAATTAAATTATGACCAAAAGGGATTTAATCATTTTTTGTCGCTCATTGAAAAGAGCAATTATGTAAAAAAGGCGGATGTAATAGAGCGCTCTAAACTTACTGTTTTTTCGGGGACTAAAGATTGGAATAGTTATGCCAACACGCTTTCTGAAATGGTAAACAAAAAAATTATTCCTTTAAATGCTAAGGGGGCTGAGGATATTTATTTTTATGTGAACCAACTTTATCGTTTTAGCAAAGAAAATAAAAATGTTATATCGAAGGCTACTAATCTTGCCAGAATTATTTCTGAAAAGATTGATGGCCTTACCTCTCAAAATAAGGCAAACTATCAGGATATGTACGCAAATCTGTTAGAATTGTCGGGGAAAAATGATGAGGCACAATTAGTAAGGCAGTCTATTGATAAAAAGAAACTGGATGAAGCTCAAAAAGGGAATCCTTTTCAACAATTAATGACAGCGCCTGCCAAAAATTAATGGTAAATATCGTTTTGAAAGGTTGATCAATTTTTAAAAATATAAGTAATACACGAATGAAAAAATATCTATTGTTACTGAGTTTTTTATGTGTTTCTACATTTTTAGTAGCACAAAATAATAAGGGAATGGTTACTATTAAAGGTGTTTTAAATGGTGACTTAAAAGGGTATAATAAAATTTTCATGTACACCCGAACTACTAATGATTCTGTAGCGATTGTAAATGGGCATTACACTTTTACATTTCCATTTAGCGAGCCTCAGTTGAAATTTCTATATCCAGAATTTATAAAGATGCAGCACATGATGTATCAGCCATTTGGTATTCTTATTTCTGAGCCGGGCACTTATTATGTTACCTCAGATATTAGCAAAGGAATGCAGGCTTCTGAGTTAAAGGGGCCTGAATCTTTAATGCTGTATCATCAATTTGAAAACGAAGAGAAGACTGCCTACAACAAATTGAATGGAGAACTTGCAAATATTTATGGAAAAAACTGGTGGCAGATTGAAGAAAAAAATCCTTTATATGCGAGTGTTCAAAAGAGTTCTGATTCATTGAAGGAAGTATATTTATTGCCTTTACTCAGAAGTACGTTAAAGAAAAGCCCTAATTCATTTGGTAGTGCCTATATACTTACAGGGTTTGGTAAAGATATTGGTTCATTAAAGGACAAAGAAGCGATGTATAATTTGCTTTCGCAAAAAATGAAAAATTCCTCAGCTGGAGCGAAATTCAAAGATTATATTGAAGGATTAAAAAATTCTGTTGTTGGCCGGCCGGTTATTGAATTTACACTTCCTGACCCAGCCAATCGGCCTGTAGATTTTAAAAATCTTTCTGGAAAATATGTTCTGATTGATTTCTGGGCAAGTTGGTGTGTGCCTTGCCGTAGATCATTCCCCCACATGAGAGAAATTTATAAAAAATACCATAGCAGTAATTTTGAAATCTATAGCATCTCAATAGATGAGGATAAGAATTCATGGCTAAAGGCAGTAAAAGAGGAGAAGAATCCCTGGCTTCAATCGTTAGATACTAAGAATATTTCTCAACGGGGATTTGCCGTTACAGGTGTTCCTTCCACATTTTTAATAGACCCTAAAGGTGTCATCATCGCCAAAGAAGTTGGATTTGATCCTGACGGAAACAGCGAAATAGAAAAAAAGATTAAAGAGCTATTTCCTGATACTATTCCATTTCAATAGACGCATAAAAGAAATACAATAAATAAAATAAATTATGAAATTAGTAAGCCTGTTGATGTTATCATTTTTAATCAATTCTTCATTGAGTGCACAAACTAAGCCGGTAAGAAAGGATGTTGTTATAAAGGGTAAAATCCAATTTTTAAATCCAGAGCCTTATACAAGATTCAATAAAGTCTTTATCTATACTATGAATGGCGCTGATAAAGTAATGGTGGACTCTACACCTATTAAGCCCAATGGTGAGTGGCAACTAAAATTAAAAAATGTGCTACCAGCATTTTATAAAGTGGATATAGCCTCATGGGATCGGGCCACTATTTTTTCTGACGGTAACATCATCATAGATTCAAGGGGGTATGATACGGCTAAAATGAAAATTAAAAATCCACCTTATGTTTTTGTAGAAGGGTCAGATGCTAACAATTTTATCAACCTTGCAGATCATTTGGTTTATATGAATTATCAGCAGACAATTGCTGCCGGAAAAGAAATGTATTATGCAAGTAAGGATGCTGATACTACTTGGTCGGCCTACCTGAAAGGCAAAAATCCGTATGATGCTTTAAATACCGAGTTTATAGATAGGATTAAAGTCTTAATAAGAGCATATAGAGACAAACCTGAAGTGGTATATGCACTGGGTATGATTAATTGGGAAAAAAATCAGGATTTGATTTTACCTATATTAAAAAATCTGAATAAAAAATATCCATGGTTTAAAGATGCAAATGAATTCAGGACAGATATGGAAAACAGGATTGCACAGGCAAAACTATTAAAATCCGGAAAGCCTATACCGGCAGTTTCATACCCTGATGATAAGGGCAGCCTTAAAGGATTTGAACAATATAAAGGGAAAGTATTATTGGTAGATTTTTGGGCAAGTTGGTGCGGGCCTTGCAGGCAGGCAGTTCCAAAAGTGAAGGAGCTGTATTCAAAATATCAAGATAAGGGCTTTGATGTAGTAAGTATATCTATTGATGACAGTAAGACCGCATGGCGCAAAGCAATGTCTGAAGAGAATATGCCTTGGCAGCAGTGGCTAAGCCCGGATAAGAATAAAACCATGAGCACTTTCTTATTTTCTGGAATACCTACCCTGTATCTAATTGATAGAAACGGGAATATTCTTAGGAGCTTTACTGGTTTTACAGATGATCTTCCGAAAATTGTGGAGCAGCAATTTGATAAAAAATCCTGAACAAATATGAATGCGCTGTTTTGATTGATGATCTTTGTAGGTACAGGGCGATTGCATGAAAATTGTAATCGCCCTGTACACCTTTTCCTCATTTCCCTTTTGTAAAAGTATAAATGATATATCCGGTTTTTCCATTTCCTAAATCAATTGGGGTGCGGGCAATAAAATTATCTGAACTGATATTTTGTAATTGTAACCTATATCCTTCAGTCACGTTGCGTGCTTTTTCGCCATTTAGTTTTTTGAATTGAAATTGGGCATCATCACCTTTGCCATAGACGCTCCAATAGATATTTTCTTTGGTGCCATTGGGCAGGGTAAAAGATCCATTTCCATTTCTTACCAGATCCCAAATACTTCCTTTGAAGTTTTCATAGGGCGCCTCATCAAAGGCATTGGTGATTTTAAAATCTGAAGGAATATCTGTCTGAATATCGGTGATGGTATAGGTGCCAGCCAGGTGGCCATTGGTTGCCGATAAATTGGTAGATTTTTTTGTGGTGGAGCAACTGATGATGATCACCAAAATCAACGCACTGGCCCATAATTGAATTTTGTTCTTCATATTATTTTTTTTGTATTCGTACATAAACCCTGCCAAATGAACATTGAATTCATCATTTGAAAAAAAGGGATGAAATTTATTTATCTTTGAAAGAAATATTTTATGGAAACCGATATCGCTAAACCAGCATCAGCTAAAATAGAAACCGAAGATTTTTTGCCACTTTCCGGTACAGACTATGTAGAATTTTATGTGGGTAATGCTAAGCAGGCTGCTCATTTTTACAAATCAGCTTTTGGGTTTCAATCATTAGCTTACGCTGGGCCTGAAACGGGATTGCGCGATAGGGCGAGTTATGTAATCAGACAAAATAAATTGACATTTGTTCTGACTTCTGCATTGAGAAATGATGGAAATGAAATAGCTGAACATGTAGCTAAGCATGGGGATGGCGTAAAAATGATAGCATTAAAAGTGGAAGATGCTACCAGTGCTTGGAATGAAACCACCAGTAGGGGAGGGCAGAGTTTTTTATTACCCAAAAAACTAAATGATGAGAATGGGGAAGTGGTAATGAGTGGCATACATACCTATGGCGAAACGGTGCACCTTTTTATCGAAAGAAAAAATTATAACGGAATATTTTTACCGGGATACCGGAAATGGGTGAGCAATTATAACCCTAAAGAAACAGGGCTTCTGTATGTAGATCATTGTGTAGGTAATGTAGGATGGAACCAAATGAACAAATGGGTAAAATTTTATGAGGATGTTATGGGGTTTAAAAATATTCTGAGTTTTGATGATAATGATATTAGTACTGAATACTCTGCCCTGATGAGTAAGGTGATGAGTAATGGAAATGGATATGTAAAATTTCCAATAAACGAACCTGCTGAAGGAAAGAAAAAAAGCCAAGTAGAAGAGTATCTGGAATTTTATGATGGCGAAGGTTGCCAGCATGTGGCTATCGCTACACACAATATTATTGAAACCGTAACCCAATTACAAAACCGTGGTATTGAATTTCTTAAAATACCACCAAGTTATTATGCTGATGTGTTGCAACGTGTGGGGCATATTGATGAAGATCTACAACCATTGAGAGATTTGGGTATATTGATAGACAAGGATGACGAAGGTTATTTGTTGCAGATATTTTCCAAACCGCTACAAGACCGGCCAACATTATTTTTTGAAATCATACAAAGAAAAGGTGCAAAAAGTTTTGGAAAAGGAAATTTTAAAGCACTTTTTGAGGCACTTGAAAGAGAGCAAGATGAGAGAGGGAATCTTTAATTGATAGATGAAAATAATAGAGGAATACAAAGCCTGATAGCGGCATATTTTTTATCACTGATTATAAATTTTTGATAAATATTTTTTTTGTTTTAATTGATGCAGCTTCTATTAAATAAAAAAATTAGTTTTACGTTATTATAAGGTTACCAACCAATGCCCATGTATCCCGGTTTAAAGAAGTATTTTTCCACGTGTTTATTGCTAATGGCAGCGTATTTTACGCAGGCGCAAAATTCATTTATTCAGTCACAAAAGGCCTCATTTAGAGTGGCTGGCGCTTTCAGCAACCATGAACAACAGATGCAAAAGGAATTTGCCGAGAAAGGGTTGGTATGGCCGGCAAAATATGTTTTAATCCGTAGTTTCAAATTTGATTCGCAATTGGAGGTTTGGGTGAAAAATGAATCAAAAGAAAAATTCAAATTATATAAAACATACAAGGTGTGTATGACAAGTGGAACCATGGGGCCCAAAAGATTGCAGGGCGACTATCAGGTGCCTGAAGGTTTTTATTACATCAATGAGTTTAATCCACGCAGCAATTATCATTTATCACTTGGCCTTAATTATCCCAATGCCTCCGACAGAATTTTAAGCGATTCGCTCAGGCCCGGAAATGGCATTTTTATCCATGGCAGTTGCGTGTCGGTAGGGTGCATACCTGTGAATGATAATGATATTGAAGAAATTTATTTGTTGAGTAGTTATGCTCGCGAAGCAGGCCAAGAATTTATTCCGGTTCATGTTTTTCCGGTAAGGTATAATAACAAAAAATCGTATGATTATTTCTTAAATAATGTAAAAAATAATAAAAGCCTTGAGCAATTTGGGTTAAGCTTAAAAAAGGCCTACGATTATTTTGAAGCGGAAAAAGAACTGCCACTCATTCTGGTAGATAAGGCCGGCAATTATATTATTGAGTAATTGCCTGCTCCTGAACTAATATCTGTATAGTTTGTTGTGTTTTTTGCTCAAGCAGTATTACTTTATTTTCACAAAGTTTATTTATTTCTTCCTGGTTGTAGTTGCGTATCGTTATTAATTGCAGGTTTCTTGCAATACTTACATCAAAAACGGAAGAGCTCTCTGCCGCCAGTAGTTCTGCCTTTTGATCTGCATCATCTATGCATATCAATAAGCTGATGGCTGTGTTTTGTGAGAGATTGGGTTTTATATGTAGTGAGGCGAGCAGTTCATGTAAAAAATTTACAGGCTTACCTTCTACAAATGAAAAGTCGAGTGATTGAAAATTTAGCAAAGCCTGTTGGTTCTTGATCACTTTTATGGGTGGTAAATGCTTTCCATTTTGATTGGTAATGGTGGTGCCGGGTAGTTCGTCATCCAAAAAACATTTTACATAAAGAGGAATAGATTTGTTCTGTAGTGGTTTTATAGTTTTAGGGTGAATTACCTGAGCGCCATAGTATGCCATTTCTATTACTTCTTTATAGCTCAGTTGGCTCAGTGTTTCAGCATCACTAAATTCCTTGGGGTCGCCACTCATTACTCCATTTACATCTTTCCAGATGGTTACACTTTCTGCATTTAAAATATTGGCAAAAATTGCGGCAGTATAGTCACTCCCTTCACGGCCTAGTGTTGTCGCGCTGTTTTGACCAGTGCCACCTATAAATCCCTGTGTAATAATTGTATCTGTTTGTAAAAAGAGTGGGCTGATGATTTCACTTATATTATTAGTAGTCTTTTCCCAATCTACCTTGGCATTACGAAATTGATTGTCTGTCTTTATAATTTTTCTTACATCAATGAGATGGTTAGGGATTTTATTTTCTGAAAGAAAATAAGAAATGATGCTGGAGGATAATAATTCACCCTTACTTACTATCTGGTCGTAATAGTAGTCGTAAGTCTCTGTTGGAGCGCTTTTCAGGATCAGTTCGGTTTCCTTAAAAATCTGATTGAGTGCATCAGTAGCATTCGCCCATTGCTGGGTAATAAGGTATTTTATTTGAGTAAGGTGGTATTGTTTTATTTTTTCAAAAAGCAATAATGCCTCTTTATTACCGGTATGGTAATAGGCATCTACCACTTTTTCTAAGGCATTTGTGATTTTACCCATTGCAGAAATGATAATAATTAATCTGCTATTAGCATTATTTTCTATTAAGGCAGGCAACTGTTGTATTCTTTCTATCTGGTTAATACTTGCTCCTCCAAATTTAAAAACCTTCATTTTCTTTATATAATTATTTATAAGTAAAAATTTATTTCTACGTATATACCATCCTTATTTTATGAAATAGTTTAATTTTCTGGGCTACCACAATTCTACCGGGCTACACTTATTCTCAATATAATACTTCCTATATTGTCGTTCACTGCCCCAAAAAGGGTACAATCATGGCTAATAATATTAATTAACCTGAAATGCACACTACAGTTTCCTAACCTCATTTTCCCCTATTTTTGTTTAGCTTTTTTTAAAATATTTATATGGCAAATGTAAACAGGGAAATATTAACACTTGATGAATTTACGATTCGGGAGATGCGGGCCTTTCCTCAGGCTACCGGAGAATTAGCAAGCCTGCTCAGGGATATAGGTCTGGCAGCCAAGAGGGTAAATGTAGAAGTAAACAAGGCTGGATTGGTGGATATATTGGGAGATACGGGCGAAATAAATGTGCAGGGAGAGGAAGTAAAAAAAATGGATGAATATGCGAACAATCAGCTTACAGGCGTATTGCGGCATGGGATCAGTTGTGCCGGTATTGCAAGCGAAGAGTTGGATGACTTTGTAGTGTTTGAGGATGAGATAAGTAAAAACTCGAAGTACGTTTGTATGTACGACCCTTTAGATGGTAGCAGCAATATTGATGTAAACGTATCCATAGGCACTATTTTTAGTGTGTACAGGCGCAAAACAGAGAGGGGTACTTGTGTTACCCAAGAAGATTTTTTGCAAGCTGGAAGCCGCCAGGTGGCTGCCGGGTACATCATTTACGGGTCTTCCACCATTCTTGTATATGCCACCAAAAGGGGCGTCAATGGGTTTACACTTGATCCGGCCATTGGTGAATTTTGCCTTAGCCATCCAGATATTAAATGCCCGCCTGATGGTAAAATTTATTCTGTTAATCATGGCAACTTTTTTGGTTACAGTACTCAGGTGAAGAAATATATTGACCTTTGCCAGCATAAAGAGAAATCTAACGGTGGGCCATATACGCAAAGATATATTGGAAGTATGGTTAGCGATGTACATCGCAATTTGTTGAAGGGGGGCATTTTTATGTACCCCGGTACCATAGATAAGCCACAGGGAAAGTTGCGCTTGCTTTACGAGTGTAATCCTTTTGCTTTTATAGTTGAAAGAGCTGGTGGCACAGCTACCGACGGTAAAATGCGCATCTTAGAAAAAGAACCCCAAACCCTGCATGAAAGAACACCATTTTTTATTGGCAGTAAAAATATGATGCAAGAATTAGAGCAATATTTAAAAGAGACAATCAAAGGATAATCATTCATGGAAACAATTATTTCAGTAAAAGACCTGGTAAAAAATTATGGTAAATTTGAAGCAGTAAAGGGAATTTCGTTTGATGTATTTAAAGGAGAAATTTTTGGCCTACTTGGGCCTAATGGTGCCGGCAAATCCACAACCCTGGAAATAATAGAAACGCTGCGCAATAAAACATCCGGGAAAATAATGGTGGATGGCCTTGACCTTGATACACAGGTAAATAAAATAAAACAAATAATAGGAGTTCAGCTTCAAACCTCAGGGTTTTATCCTGGGTTAAACTTGCTTGAGTTGATACAATTATTTTCAGGGCTTTATAATACAAAGGTGGATGCTTTAGAATTGTTAGACACGGTGAACCTGAGAGAAAAAGCCAAAAATAAATATAAGGAAATGAGTGGCGGGCAAAAACAGCGTTTTTCTATTGCCACTACTCTCATCAATCAACCTAAAATAATATTTTTAGATGAGCCTACCACAGGCCTCGACCCACAAGCACGGCGCAGCCTTTGGGAATTAATCAGGAATATCCGGCAAAAAGGTACTACTGTGATTATTACTACACATTATATGGATGAAGCAGAATACCTCTGTGATCGTGTGGCCATTATGGACGAAGGAAAAATATTGGCCTTGCAAACCCCGGATGTGTTAATTGATGAGTTAGTTGCCACCGGATTTGAAAGGCCCAAACATACCAAAGCCGCCAATCTTGAAGATGTATTTATTAACTTAACCGGAAAGGAATTCAGGGAGGATTAAAGTATATTGCGCCCATCATTTTGATAATCTAAAAACACTTTTTAAAAAATGAAATATCTTTTTATTGTGATTGCTTCTTTCTGTATTAGCAGCACATTTGCCCAAGCAAAAAAATCGGTAAATAAAAAAACCGTAAGCCATGTTGCCAATTTGCCGGTGACAAAATTGTCGTCCATTGATAGTTTGAGCTACAGCATAGGCGTACAGGTAGCTGAGTTTTACAAAAATCAAGGCATAGACAAAATCAATACTGCTATGATCAAAAAGGCCTACGATGATGTGTATGCCAATAAATCATTAATCATTCAGCCGGAACAATGCAATTCCATTATTCAGGTAAAGATGCAGGAAGGCATATCTGCAAAATCAACTGCTGAAAAAGAAAAATCTGCCAGATTTTTAGCTGAAAATAAAAAAAGGCCTGGCGTAATTACTTTACCAAGTGGGTTGCAATATGAAGTGATTACCAAAGGAACCGGAATTATACCTACTGCAAAAGATACAGTGAAAGCCAACTATGCTGGAACATTAATTGATGGATTTGAGTTTGACAATTCCTATAAACGTGGAGAGCCATTGGAAATTCCTGTAACCCGTGTTATTCCTGGCTGGACTGAAGCTCTGGAACTAATGCCAGTAGGGAGCAAATGGAAAATATATATTCCATCTAACCTTGGATATGGCGATAGGGGAGCAGGGCAAATTCCCGGAGGCGCGGCCTTAATATTCACGCTTGAGCTTCTTGATATAGTACATCATTAATATTTTTTATGGAGACTGATGAATTTCTGAGGTATCCAATCGGAGGTGATCAATCCTCTTTACACAATAAAGCATATTTTACTGCAGAAAAAAAGTCGGAGCTTTTGTGGGAATTAAAAATGCTGCCTGCAGAGCTTGAGTATGCGCTGCTCAATCTGGATGCAAATCAATTAGCTACGCCCTATCGGCCGGGAGGCTGGTCGGTAAATCAATTAGTACACCATGTAGCCGATAGTCACATGCAGGCATACACGAGGTTTAAACTGGGGTTTACCGAACATAACCCGGAGATAAAACCTTATGATCAGGATGCATGGGCATCTTTATCCGATAATCAATTGCCGGTAAATTTTTCACTTACCTTGTTGCACGCACTGCATGCACGTTGGTGGTTTTTTGCAGATAAGTTTACGGAGGTAGATTGGGAGAAAACTATTTTTCATCCGGAGAAACAACGCAGTATTCCTTTAAGAGAATTGCTGGACACTTATGTGTGGCATGGCAAGCATCATACAGCACAGATCACTCAATTGAGAAAAAGAAATAAATGGTAAATTATGTCAATGAAATGGAATGTATTGTCTTCAGAATATTTAAGTGAGCATCCCTATTTTACTGCTCGCAAAGATAAATGTGAAACACCTGAGGGAGAAATTATTCAGGAATATTTTGTAGTAGAACTTCCTATGTCTGTATGCGCAGTAGCATTGGCCGAAAGTGGAGAAGTGCTGATGGTAAAGCAATACAGGCACCCTATTGAAGAAACGATTTTGGAGCTACCCGGTGGCTTTGTGGATAAAGGAGAAACGCCTGATACTGCAATAAAGAGAGAGCTAAGTGAGGAGACAGGCTATACTTTTTCTGATATAAAATTCCTTGCTAAAACGGCAGCGAATCCTGGAGTTTTAAACAATTTCACTTGTTTTTATCTTGCTACAGGAGGTAAAAAAACAACCAAACAAAAACTGGACTTAAATGAATTTTTGGTAGTTGAAAATATTTCAATGCAAGCATTAAAAACGATGCTTCTGGAAAATAAAATTGTGCAGTCGTTGCATGCCAACTGCGCTTTTTATGCACTTAGAGAATTGGGTTTATTATGATTATTTCTGATGAAATAAATTTTTGTTCACTTCACCTACTACGAATACACTACCACATACAAGAATTAAATCGTTAGGTAAAGCACTATCCCGTGCCTTCTTTACTGCATCATTTACCTTTAAAAAGGATGCTCCTTGCAGGGAAAAGGCTTCGCCCATTTTTTTTAAATCAATTGATGGCAAGGCGCGAGGCAGTTGGGCTTGAGTAAAATAGTAGTGCGCTTCTTTAGGTAATTGTGCTATTACTTTTGAGATGTCTTTATCCTTTACCATTCCTATTACGATATGTAATTGATTGTAAGTACAGTTTTTCAATTGCCGCAATAGCTGATGCATACCATCTTCATTATGCGCTACGTCTAGCGCTACTAAAGGGTTTTGTGATAAAATTTCCCAACGGCCACCCAAGCTTGTAATCTTTTTTACATTTTCTAAGGCCAGCTTGATCTTACGCTGAGGTAAATGAAAATCCTTCTGAAGAATAGGAATGCATGTAAGAACCGTCAATATATTATTTTGTTGATAGGCGCCATTCAGGTCAGATAGATATTTTGTGGTAAGCCCTCTTCTATCTTTAATTATTACTTTCAAATACTGATGTGAATATTGAGCAGTAACAATTTTTAATTTTTGTTGGGCAAAAAATATAGGTGCCTGCAACTTTGAAGCACGATCTGTAAATACTTTTTTCGTATCCGGTAAAGATTCGCCTATTATTACAGGTATTTTTTTCTTGATTATTCCTGCTTTTTCATGTGCTATTTTCTTAAGCGTATTTCCTAAAATATCCATGTGGTCCCAGCCAATATTGGTAATAACGGAAAGGATGGGTGTAATCACATTAGTGCTGTCTAACCGGCCACCAAGGCCGGTTTCAATAATGGCTATCTCTACCTTTTGCCGGGCAAAATAATCCAGTGCCATACCAAATGTGAGTTCAAAAAATGAGGGGCGAATTTTTTCGGATATTGCTTTTGTTTTTTTTACAAATGCAGATACAGATTTTTTATCAATCATTTGCCCGTTTACCTTTATCCTTTCTCTAAAATCTTTAAGATGAGGGCTGGTGTATAGTCCGGTTTTATAGCCACATTGCTGAAATATAGCAGCCAGCATGTGGCTCACAGAGCCTTTGCCATTGGTGCCGGCTATGTGGATCATTTTAATTTGCTGCTCGGGATGGCCCAAAAAATTGCAAATATCCTCTGTATTTTTAAGGTGAGGCTTAAATGCTTTAGCGCCTATGCGCGTAAACATGGGTAGCGTATTGTAGAGGTATTGTATTGCCTGATGGTAGGTCAAAGTGAATAGCTTAACTATGGCTGCAATTTACAATTTCCCATTAATAATTAAAATAGGATTGAGGAAGGCGCAAAGTAAATAGTGCTAATCGTATAAAGCACAAAGTTTAAAGTTGTAATGCATTCTTAGTAATTAATCATGTTATTTTCACTTTTCACTAAAATTCAAGCATTAACAATTAACTATTCTTAATTGCATTGCGTATTTAAAAATTTGAGTGTGGCCATATTGTAATCGCTGTAAATATGATGATCTGCTACCGCTATATTAACCTGCTCCAACATTGCCTGAGTTTGTATTAGGGTTAATGATCCTATAACAGGAAAATGAGTTGGGTTATTTTGTACATCAGATACTAATCTATTAGAGTATCCAATAAAATAATTCTTAGTATCAATGTAGCCATTTGATTTTAGTTCATTAAAGATTGCGTTGGACAGGGTACTATTAATATCACCTGTTAATGCAAACCGCTCGGAATAAAGTGGACTTCTTTGATTGATGAGGTATTTACTGCAAACACCTCGGGCAATTAATGCTTTCGAATCGGCAAGGGCTTCCGCATTGCCTGATGCGCCTATTGAAGGATTGGCGTCATTGGCTGCCATACAAAATTGGGTAGGGATGGTGGTAGTCTGCAATATAATTGAGCTTCCCTGTGAGCAATATTGTACTCCAGCTTTGAAATTATAAATGGATGAAAGTGCCGCAGAAAAAAAGCCGCCATCGCTCATACCGATAGAATATTTGGGTACGTTAGGGTTTGCCATTCCTTTATTGTAAAAATAATTAGTGATAATGCGAATATTGGCATAATCAACATTGGCTGTAGTATCATAAGGCAAAAGAGCCCACCTGATAGAGCCATCAGCATTGGCATCTACCCCGGTAGTAGATTCCTCCGCTTCTGTGATGATTACAGCATATTTATTATAAGTGAGAATTTTTATTAACTGCATCCACTCAAAAGATGCGGCTATATTCGCTGCATTGCCACCAGTTCCATGCAGCAAATAGACTATTCCTTTATGGCCTGAAGGGAAATTGTAATAAACAGGCTTCAGCCTGTCGCGTCCCATTATTTGTTGGTATTGTAATGTTACAGGAGTGATATTAGTAACGCTGCCAGATATTGTTACATTTTTATTGGGCATGATAAACCAGGTATGCCATTCATCAGGTGATTGAAGTAGGGTGGCATCACCAGTCCAAGTATTAAATATTTGATTAGATGAAAGAGCATTTGAAAAAATATGTACTGTGTCACCTGATTTATATTTTCCACTTCCATAACCTCCATTCACTGATACCATAAAACTATCGGTACCTGCAGGTGGTAAAATGGAGTCAGTATTTTTTTGGCAAGAGGTCAATGCAATTAAAATAAAAATACTGCAAATTGATGTGATGATATTTTTCATAAAGTTTGTGAATGGATTCTTTTGATATGGTTTTTACATCAAAGGTTTAATCAGTAAAAATATTTTAATCGGAATGTTCTTTTCCCCAACGGAAGCAAAATTTAAAAATCAAGAAACGAATTCAAAAGTTGAAAAAGTATAGATTAGGCAATGTATTTGATTGAATATGACAATTAAAGGAGAAAAATTAACGAGTGGCCCCAACCATCTTTTTTTTTAGGAATATTACACCATGTAGGTTTGGATTAAAATTTTATTCAGATAGGAATAATATTTTCAAATAGTCTTTAGGGGTCCTTAGTAAATAAAGATGGCATAAGATGATACCTAAGCCTGATAAATAAGCGGGGAAAGTCCAAAAAAATAGCGATGATAAAAGCGAATGAGTGATAATGAAATTAATTTTTCAATACAAAATTAAAAAGAATAGTGCCGCTCTCTTCATCATTTTTGCTGGCAGGAAATTTTAATTGGTTTGCTTTTTCAATGGCAATATTTCGTAGCAACCTATTAGAAGTAGTAGTTCCTTTAGCAATGCTTGAGCTAGTGACCTTGCCATTGCCATCTACTTTTATATCTACAAACACTTTTGCATTTTCATTAAAGTCATCAGTCATATCCGGGAAACGGATGATCTTTCGCCCTGAAAGACCACGCACAATACTTACGCCAGATTTGCCACCCGGGGTATTACCATAAGAATCCGGTTTGCCGGTAGGGCTGCCTGCATCGCCATTTCCATTTTTGTATCCCTGATTTCTGTATCCATTATCTTCGGTGGCACCATTTCCTCCGGTGCCATTTCCGCCCTTATATAAGGGTACTTTTGGCTTGGGCGGAGCGGGGTTGGGGTTGGGGGCAGGCGATGGGTTTATTGCTTTAGATGGTCTATTGCTGCTCTCTTTGTTTTCAATTTTCACATGCTCTTTAGGCTTCTCTGTTTTTACTACTGGAGCTGCATTGATATCATTATTTTCGTCAGCAGGTATATTTTCTGAGGGGGTTTCAGTAGCCTTATGAGCGCTTTGTTTCGCAGCTACACTTTGATTGTCGGGTGCTAAATCACCTTTGACAAGTGGTTGTACATCACCAAGTCCTTCTTGTTCGTTTCCTAAATTTACTTCTATCAGATCCTGTACTGTAGGCACAGGTGGCACTATAAGTGGCCAGGTGTATAGTATGGCAAACAGCAGGAACACACCAAAAATGAGCATGGTATATAAAAATGCTTTTTTGTTTTTTTCTGCTTCAAAATGCGAATGTATGGCTGCTTCCAAAATATTCAATTAGTATTCAAATTTACTTGAATGATCTAAAATAAAAATAATGTAAATGTTAAAAGAAATTAAAGGGGTTATATAAATCTATTTTTTTTGGCGTTCGCCAAATAGCAAACTGCCTACCCTTATTAAATTACTGCCTTCATCAATGGCTAATTCATAATCTGCACTCATACCCATACTTATAATAGGCGAGTGGCCATTGATACTTTTACCAAAATACTTTTTGCTTAAATTATTTAGTTGACAAAATTCATTTTTCACCTGCTCTTTTTCTTTAGTAAACGAGGCCATACCCATCAAGCCTTTCACCGTTGCATACTGATATTTTTCTTCATGTATTTTGTCTGTCAGCATTTTTAATTCATTTTCATCCAATCCAAATTTAGTTTCTTCCCGGGCTATAAATATTTGAAGCAAGCAATCTATAACACGGTTATTTTTTGCACCCTGTTTATTTATTTCTGAAAATAGTTTCTCGCTATCCACACTTTGTATCAGTGAAATAAAAGGGGCAATTATTTTTACTTTATTGGTTTGTAGGTGGCCAATAAAATGCCACCGGATATCCTTAGGAAGGGCGTGATATTTTTCTGTTAATTCCTGCACATAGTTTTCTCCAAAGTCTCGCTGCCCCAGATGGTACAATTCAAGGATATCTTCTATGGGCTTCGTTTTAGATACGGCCACAAGGGTTACCATTTTTGCTTTGCAAAAGGCTTTTAGCTCTTGATAAAAATGAAGATTAACAGGCAAGGATAAACGAATTTATTTTAAAATACTTCTACTGATAACGATTCTTTGAACTTCACTGGTGCCTTCATATATCTGCGTTATTTTAGCATCGCGCATCATGCGCTCTACATGGTATTCTTTTACATAGCCATACCCACCATGAATTTGTACGGCTTCAGTAGTAGTCCACATGGCCGTTTCACTGGCAAATACTTTTGCCATTGCTGCACTCTCTGTATAGTCTTCATTGTGGTCTTTTTGCCAAGCTGCGCGAAAGCATAATAATCTGGCTGCATTAATGCGTGTTGCCATATCTGCCAGCTTAAACTGTATAATCTGATGGTTCATTATTTCTGTACCAAATGCCTTTCGTTCTTTGGAATAAGCAACTGATCTTTCCATAGCTCCCGTTGCCAAACCCAATGCCTGCGATGCAATGCCAATCCGGCCTCCAGAAAGGGTTTTCATTGCAAATTTAAACCCAAACCCATCTTCACCTATCCTGTTTTCTTTGGGCACTTTTACATCGGTAAATGAAATGCTGTGGGTATCGCTACCACGTATGCCTAATTTATTTTCTTTAGCGCCTACTTTTACGCCGGGCCAGTTTTTTTCTACAATAAATACATTGATGCCGCGGCTGCCCTTTTCAGGATGTGTTTGTGCAATTACTAAATATACAGATGCTGAATTGCCATTGGTAATCCAGTTTTTTACTCCGTTTATGATGTAGTGATCGTCTTTTTCTTCGGCGGTAGTTCTTTGGGATGTAGCATCACTACCGGCTTCAGGCTCGCTTAGCAGAAATGCGCCTAAATACAATTCACCCTCTTTTTTCCCCTGAGCTAGCGGAGTTAAATATTTTTTCTTCTGAGCTTCTGTGCCGAATGCTTCGAGGCCGTAACAAACAAGGCTGTTGTTTACACTCATACATACGCTTACGCTTGCATCTACTTTACTTATTTCTTGCATTGCCAGCACATAGCTGATTGTGTCCAAGCCGGCGCCACCGTATTCCTCCGGCACCATCATGCCTAAAAAGCCAAGGTCAGCTAATTTCTCAATTTGTTCTTTAGGAAATTTTTGATGTTCATCTCGGTCTATTACGCCTGGCAGGCATTCAGTAATTGCAAAATCTCTTGCAGCCTGCTGAATCATTTTCTGCTCCTCTGTTAATTGAAAATTCATATTTAATTTTTATAACGCAAAAATAAGGTAATAAAATTCCATTCAAAATAGCTTGCCCTTGTATTGTACATCGTAAGTGGAAAAATGTAAGGATTGAAATAAGTAGTAATATTTATTTTATGGTAATTATTTAAAAATTTCTATGAGAGGCCTGGAAATGCCTTTCCTCTCGTTTCTCTTATCCCTGATTTACTTACCTTCGCCCCCGATTTTTATATAATTATGCAGGCAGAAATTAATACCAAACTGGTAAATGAAATTAAAAAGCGAAGAACCTTCGCAATCATATCGCATCCGGATGCTGGTAAAACTACCCTTACAGAAAAATTCTTACTCTTTGGTGGCGCTATACAGACTGCCGGAGCGGTAAAAAGTAATAAGATAAAGAAACATGCTACCTCCGATTTTATGGATATTGAAAGGCAGCGCGGCATATCTGTGGCTACTTCCGTAATGAGTTTTGAATACAAAAATACCCTGATTAACCTGCTGGATACCCCCGGCCATAAAGATTTTGCCGAAGATACCTATCGCACCCTCACTGCTGTAGATAGCGTGGTGTTGGTAATAGATTGTGTAAAAGGTGTGGAAGAGCAAACGAAAAGGCTGATGGAAGTATGCCGCATGCGCGATACGCCTGTAATTGTTTTTGTAAATAAAATGGATAGAGATGGCAAAAATCCTTTTGATCTGCTGGATGAAATAGAAGGCGAGTTAAATATTCAACTACACCCCTTGAGCTGGCCGATTGGTATGGGCAAAGATTTTAAAGGCGTTTATAATTTATACGACAAAAGCCTTTTGCTTTTCAATGCGCATAGCAAAGTGACCTCTGAAGATTTGCCAGTAAATGATTTGAATGAGGAGGTAGTAGAACAAAAGATCGGTGAAAAATTTGCTTCACAGCTTAGGGAAGATGTGGAATTATTAGAAGGTGTGTATGGCAGCTTTCAGACAGAACCTTACTTAGCTGGTAAAGTAGCTCCGGTATTTTTTGGTAGCGCTATTAATAATTTTGGAGTGAAAGAATTATTAGAAACTTTTATACAAATTGCCCCACTCCCGCAACCAAGGCCTGTTACAACCAGAATCGTTGAGCCTACTGAAAATAAATTTAGTGGTTTTGTTTTTAAAATTCATGCCAACCTCGACCCGCGGCATCGGGACAGAATTGCTTTTTTAAGAGTATGTGCAGGAAAATTTGAGCGTAATAAATATTTTCATCATGTGCGTTTAGGCAAGAATGTTAGGTTCAGTAATCCCTATTCGTTTTTGGCAAGGGATAAGGATATTATTGAGTCTGCCTATCCGGGAGATGTGGTGGGACTTTTTGATACTGGAAATTTTAAAATAGGTGATACACTTACCGAGGGTGAAGATTTTTACTTTACAGGTATTCCATCTTTTTCTCCAGAAATTTTTAAAGAGGTAATCAATAAAGACCCTATGAAAACTAAGCAAATGGAGAAAGGATTGCTACAGCTTACTGATGAGGGTGTAGCCCAATTGTTTACACAGTTTGGTGGCAATAAAAAAATTATTGGCTGCGTAGGTGAGCTTCAGTTTGAGGTAATACAATACCGCCTCTTGCATGAATACAGCGCCTCAGTGCAGCTCAATTCTATTGCTTATTACAAGGCCTGCTGGATCACTTCTAAGGACCCCAAGAAGCTGCAGGATTTTATTAAATATAAATCGTCCAATATAGCTGAAGATAAGGATGGACACCTTGTGTACCTTGCACAGAGCGAATGGTTTTTAAATACAGAGCGCACCAACAATCCTGATATTGAATTTCATTTTACAAGTGAAATTCATAAATAGAATTTTACTTGTATCCATCCCCAAAAAAGAAAAGTCCCCGGATTTAAGTTCATTTTGGCTAAAGCCAATAGTGGGTATATTTAATTGCCACAGGCTTAAGCCTGCGGTAATTGAGAAGTAAAGTAATCAACTTTGACCTAAAGAATAAATTATATCATTATGATTTAGTAAAAATAAAATTAAGTGAGTAGTAAGGAAGTAGTATTTCAAATTTTCGCATCACCGCTATGTATGTGAATGGTGATGTGGCGGGCTACTGTAAGCATTAATAATTCATTTTGGCTAAAGCCAATAGTGGGTATATTTAATTGCCACAGGCTTAAGCCTGTGGCAATTGAGAAGTAAAGTAACAGGCTTTAGCCGAAAGAATAAATTATATCATTATGATTATTTTACAAATGATACCCTGATTTTATTGCCGTTTATAGCGCTATTCAAATAATAAACACCCGGAATTAAATTAGTCACATTTATTGCTTCAAATTGAGTGCCAGCAAGCACTACTACATTTTTACTTAAAACTATTTTTCCTAAGGCATCAGATAGTTGTATTAAAATTGTTTCTCTTTTGGAAGCAGTGATTTTTAAATTTAAGGTAGTGGTTACAGGGTTGGGATATACACTGATTGCACCATTTTTTGTTTCAAAATTTATTTTAATAACATCACTCAGTTTTGATTGGCCATCTTTGTCTGTCATTTTTAATCTGTAGTAATTATTTCCACTAAGAGGGTGTAAATCTGTATAGGAATAAGTATTGTCTGCCAGTCCGGATGCGGTTACGCTTGCTATTTCTTCAAATTGGGTGCCACTACTTTTTTGAATAACAAACGATTTTGTATTTCTTTCTTCTGCAGTTTTCCAGTTCAAAATTATTTTTCCATTGGTAGCTATGCCGGAAAAATTTAATAGTTGCAGTGGCAAGGCGATATAGGCTGTGCTCACAAAAAAACCGCTGAATCCTGATACAGGAAAGGTTACTTCCCAGTCGTTACTGATATTGTTCCAGATTACAGTAGGCGTTATGATTACCGTAGCGCCTGAGTAATTGGTAGGATTAGATGTGCCGGTAAATGATCCGTGAAACTGCGTGATGCGCACATTACCATTATCTATTTTGTTAGTAGGCAATAATGGGAGGCTGAGGCTATTGGCAATAATATAGGTATTGAAATTATCAAAATCCTGTTGGGTAAAGTAAAGAGTAATAGTAGCCTTGGCAGTAGATGCATTATTAGCAGGCGCTATATCATAATGGCGCTGCACATAAGGTTGGCTGTTATAGGTAGATACAGATGGGTCAATGATTAGCGATGCTGTTACATTGCCCGCTAAAGCATTGGCGCCCGGCGTCGGTTTTACAGTTACTATTTTATTAATACCATTGGAAATGGTAACCGGATTAGTGCCTGTTACATTTTGCACTCCGGTGAGTGATGTATCCGGAAGTTGATAATCTATATACAATGAGTCGCTTACTAATATCAGGTCGGTAGCAACAGCATTGGTAATGCGGGCCTGATACAGCCCAGCCGAATTAGGCGCAAACGTAGTGTCGCCAATGGTGGTAGCTACTAGTTCATTACTGTTTTTATACCATCTAATAGTGTCTTTGCCGAAGCTGCCACCCGGAGATACTGCGAGGGTGGCTGTATCATATTTTATTGGAATCAGCGCCTGAGGTGAATAGATAAAGGCATAATTTTCAGGTGAGCCCTCAAATTTATCATGTACTAATTGAGCAAATGGTTCTATGTCAGCAAAAGTATATTGGCAATTACTTATTTCCAGATACATTCCGCCGGTAAGGGGTTTGCCGCTATTAGACAATCCTTCTGGAATGTGGCCACTTAGCTTATTGCTATGAAGGTAAAGCGTAGTAAGCTTTGTGAGGCTACCAAAATATTCTGGTATGCTGCCTGTAAAATTATTTTCGCCCAAAAAAACTTTTTCAAGATTGGCTGCATTGCTGAAAAATGCAGGTATGCTGCCTGATAGGGAATTGTTTTCAAAATCTAACACCGTAAGGTTGATTAAATTTTGTAAGGTTGAAGGTAGGGGTGAGGCTACCAGGTTGTTCCTAAGCTTGATGCTTGTTAAGCCTACAATATTCCCTATAGAAGATGGTATAGCCGTTATTTTATTGAAGCTGAGATTCAATGTAAGGAGACCGGTAAGATTACCAAATGATGTAGGAATTGACCCGGGGATATTTTGATTTTGCAAATCAATATCAGTAATTCTTTTAGTGCCAATATCTATTGTAATGCCTGCCCAGTTGCCCACATAAGTATTAAAATCCCAGTGAATGCTGCTCCATGAAGCGCCGCCGGTATTGTTATAAAAATCTACTAATGCTAAAGAATCCGAAGCTATTATCTGGGCCTTTATAGCATTAATCTTTGCAGAAATTGAAAAAATAAAAAATAGGAGTAAAAGTTTTGATTTCATAAGTTTTAGTGTTAATGGTGAACTAATCTGATTAGTGCAGGCAACAAAAGTAAAAAAATGAACGATTCAAGCAATAAATTATATTGTCATCAATGTTTTGATTGTTGTATTGTTCTATTGTTTTTGAAACGCTACAAAAGGCTGCTGGGTAGTTTTGATGTATTAGGGATGCTTTCATTTTATTCGAAAAACTGTCGCCCCTACGGGGCTTAATGAAATTATAATCTTCGATTCTACTACTACCAAACTATCGCCTCTACGTGGCTATGTAAAATTTTAATTCTTGTTGTTACCAAACTGTCACCCCTACGGGGCTTAATGAAATTATAATCTTCGATTCTGCCACCAAACTGTCACCCCTACGGGGTTATGTAAAATTTTAATTCTTGTTGTTACCAAACTGTCGCCCCTACGAGGCTTAATGAAATTATAATCTTGGATTCTACCACCAAACTGTCACCCCTACGGGGTTATGTAAAATTTTAATTCTTGTTGTTACCAAACTGCCGCCCCTACGGGGCTTAATGAAATTATAATCTTCGATTCTACTACCAAACTATCGCCTCTACGGGCTATGTAAAATTTTAATTCTTGTTGTTACCAAACTGTCATCCCTACGGGGCTATGTGAAATTTTGTTTTTTAATGTTACCCAACCATCACACCTACAGGGCTTTGCAAATTCATGGATGGCATTTTGACAAAACCACAGTTTCAACTGCGAATGGAAATATGGGCCAATATTCAAAGCCTCAGCGAGGCGGTAGTTTGGTAGAAAATTAATTGCACCATATTGTCAAAGCCCCGTAGGGGCGACAGTTTGATGGC
>JAFDXH010000106.1 GCA_018268075.1 Bacteroidota bacterium
CGAAAGTATTGCAACTTATATTGAAACATTTGCGCCATTTTATTAGCGCGCCACTTTGCCTCATCGGCTATCTTACCTTCGAAGAGTTCCTCCAAAGTAGCATGAAAAATTTGCAGCCATTTATCAAAATGCTCCTTCTCTATCGGAAGTTGCGCATGTGGCGGAAAAGGAGCGTCAAAATAAGTATGCTCTTCCAATAAAATGGTTTGCCAAAAGGTGTACATCTTTTCAAGATGCTGTGGCCATCTGTCTTGTATGCGTTCATCAAATATGGGGCCTATCAGCGCATCGAGGCGCACCTTGCCATAGAAAGTATCTACCAAATTTTTAATATCAGCAAGTGTTTGAATGTCGTGCTTTTGTTGTGCCAAAATTTTTATTTTATACGTATTATAGTTTTTTAAAACAGATTATTTTCAACAATAAAATAGTGATCAAAAATATTTACCCTAATTATTCCCCAAAAACCTGATGCGTAGATACGGCTATTCTGTTCCACGAATTAATGATGATGGATTGCATAATTATTTGCGCTACACCATTACCGCCAAATTGTTCAAGTGCATGATTGTATGCCTCATCAGATACACCATCTTCATCCATATAAGTTACTTCTTCGGCCAGCAATAGTGCAGCTCTTTCTTGTTCAGAAAATAAAGGTGATTCTCGCCAAGCTGCTATGGCAAATAATCGGCGAACATCCTCTCCCATTTTTTGCGCTTCTTGCGTATGCATGTCTATGCAGTAGGCACACCCATTTATCTGCGATACTCTTATCTTTATTATTTCACAAATCTTTCTATCCAGTGTGGTGCTTCGTATATATTCTTCCAAGCCCAGCATGGCTTTATAAGCATCCGGTTCTATCTCTTTTATGTTTTTTCTGCTCATAAAATATTTTTTATTTGTTCTGTACCAACAGGCCTTTCAAATAGTCGCCTGTAAGGTTATTGTTTTGCACTATTTCCATCCCATTGCCTTCTTTCAATTCTGTAGCCAACTCTTTCATTGCTTTCATAGCTACTCTGTAATAGCCTGGGCCAAGGCTTAACCGCGCCACGCCCAATTGCTGCAAACCCGCCATAGAAGGGATGCCGGGAAGCAATAAAATATTCACAGGCAATTTTACTGCTGCCGTTATCTCTTGTATAGCTTCATGGCTTTTGGCAAATACCGGATAAAAACCATCAGCTCCTGCATCGGTATATGCGTGGCCACGCTCTATGGTAGCAGCTATCTTTTCCTGCTCATTCAGTTGTGCTTGTTTTATAAAAACATCTGTACGGGCATTTATAAAAAGCGCTGTATTGTTGGCAGCTACCGTATTTTTTATTAATGATATTTTTTTGCATTGCTCGGCCGTAGTGTACATTGTACCTGCCGCATGGTTCACATCTTCAAAGTTGATGCCTGCAATGCCCGTATCAGCTAATTTCTTCACATTCTCCACTAATTCCGTATCATTTTTTGCATAGCAGCTTTCTACGTCTGCAGTTAGGGGCACCTTCAATTGCTTTACCATTCGCGAAAGTGTTTTCACTACTTCATCGAATGGTATTTTCTCACCATCCGGATAGCCCTGGCTCAATGCAATGGAGAAGCTGGCTGTGGCCACCGCCGGGAAGCCCAAATCCTGCAACTGCAATGCGCCTAAAGTATCCCAGATATTGGGAAGTATCAGCAGCTTACCATTGTGATGCAGGCTCTTTAGTATCTCAAAATTTTCCATCTAAATTTTTTAAAGTGCAAAGTTACTTTAATAAGTTATGGAGCAGTTACCATTTGCGAAGTAAAATGACTGTTTACATCATGATTCTGCTCAGGTGCTGTAAGTCAGTTTGCCATTTAGTATTCTGGCCGGTGCTGTGTAAGGGTGTTCACTTCCTTTTGCTACATCCATTATGTGCATTACGCACCATCCTGCTGCTTTAAGATAATCGGATATCATAGAGCGATGGCATCGCCACCACACCGCCTCCGAACACATATACGCAAGCCGCTTGTGCATGGCTATTTCTTCCAATTGGATGATTCCTTTTTTAAATTCGGGTGTTTCCATATAGTCGGCATAGCCTCGAAATGCAGGATGGCGCCATGCTGTGTTTTTTGAATCCGCATCTACTTTTCTTCTTCCACCCAAGTCTTTTATATGCATATATTCTATTCCATTTTCTGGAAAAGTTTTTTCCAACACCTCTTTGTTGTATTGGGGAAACTTTCGCGAACCCGGAAAACTCCTCACATCAGCCACAATTTCAATTTTAAAGGATTGAAGCATTTGAATCAATTCTTCAAAAGACCTGGTGGAATGACCGATAGTCCAGATATTTTTTTTATTTTCCATTTTATTAAAAGTAACAACTTATATGCCGTGTATTGTATCGTAAGGATGCATTTCAAATTGTCTCCGGTTCGTGAGACACGAACAGGGGCGGTGCGCCGTGGGCGGCATGTACACCGACCACTATAAGCCAGGCCTCACCAACAATTTGAAATGCACCAGTATCGTAACTTTATACATCAAAACTAAAAAATGAAAAATATAATAGTGACAGGCTCTTCCGGAAATTTAGGCAGTGCAGTAGTAAATAAATTTCTTGAAGAAAATTGGATGGTAACGGGGACAGTGCATAAAGAAAGAAATAAAGTTTCGGAAAATAAAAGAGAAAATTATTTTTCATTAAACCTGCTTGACAGCGCGGCCTGTGAAGCATTCATAAATACTGTGGTGAAAAAATCCGAAACTATAGATGTGGCGGTGCTTACAGCAGGTGGCTTCGAAATGGGCGGCATATCAGAAACAACCATCACCAATATTAATAGGCAATATGAACTTAATTTTCAAACAGCCTACAATATAGCGCAACCGGTATTTATGCAAATGATGAAGCAGCAAAGCGGCGTTATTTTTTTAGTAGGCTCACAGGTAGGCATGAACGCAAATGAAGGGGAGAAATCAATAGCATATTCGCTTTCTAAATCATTAATATTCCGCTTATCCGAAATTCTGAACGCAGCAGCTACAGGAAAGAATATAAAAACCACTGTATTGGTACCGAAAATAATAGATACTCCGCAAAACCGGGAATCCATGCCACAGGCAGACTTCAGCGAATGGATAACACCATCAGCTATTGCGGAAATAATTTATAATTATTCTTCGAAAAAGGCGGAAGATATCCCTGCAACGATTGTGCTATAATGCAAGAGTTCAGAATCATTGCCGCCATTGGCAATTTTTATTTCATTGCATAGCAAAAGGGTTCCATTTGCATAACAACCTAGTTTTATACAATCATTCTCTTATTGCAAACGTAAAACGTACAATGCAGCACGCTGCTTCCTCCCTATGAATTAGAAGATTGGCTGGATTTCTTTTCTGCCTCCATTATTTCATCCATTGCCATTGCAGAATGTGCATAAGCAGCTCCGGCCCGCATCTCTGCAGCAATCCATACTGCCTCCATCATCTCTTGCTTGCTTGCACCTTTGCGTATAGCTTGCTTGCTATGCGAATGAATACAGTAAGGGCATTGGGTAACATGCGCTACGGCCAGTGCTATTAACTGCTTTGTTTTTTCATCGAGCGCTCCGGGCTTGAAAACAGTTTTACTAAAATTGCGCCATGCATCCAGAATTTCAGGTGTAGCAGCTGCCCTCATTTCAGCATTTTCGCGAGACACTTCCGAATATAAATGTATTTCTGACATAGTATTTTTATTTAAATTTTAAAAAAAATCAATTTATTTTTTGTGTAGAAATTGCCTAAGTACATATTGCAATATGCCGCCATTGCGATAATATTCTACTTCTATTTGCGAATCCATTCTGGCAATTACTTTAAATTTTATTTCATCTCCTTTTTCCGTTTTTGCTAATACCTCCAATTCTTTTAGAGGTTTTATTTCATTGGCCAATCCAGTAATCGAATAGATCTCCTTCCCCGAAAGCCCCAGCGAATCAGCATTTTGTCCTTCTAAAAATTGTAAAGGCAATACGCCCATACCTACCAGATTGCTCCTATGTATGCGTTCGTAACTTTCAGCAATTACTGCTTTAATACCTAAAAGAAATGCGCCCTTAGCGGCCCAGTCGCGAGAAGAACCACTACCATATTCCTTTCCGGCAAGTACAATTAATGGCGTATTGTCCTTTTTATATTTCTCCGCAGCATCAAATACCGCCATCTCTGTATTATTGGGCAAATAGGTGGTGTTGCCTCCTTCTTTCAATGCCAGTTTATTTTTTATGCGCACATTAGCAAAAGTACCCCGTACCATTACCTCATCATTGCCGCGACGCGATCCATAGCTATTAAAATTTTCCTTCTTCACTCCTTTTTCTATCAAATATTTTCCGGCAGAGGAGTACTCATTAAATTGCCCTGCTGGCGAAATATGATCAGTAGTGATGCTATCTCCCAACCATAATAAAACACGAGCATCTTTAATATCTCCAATGGGCTGAGTAGTATTTGGCAGATTGTGAAAAAAGGGGGCTTCCTTCACATAAGTGGAATTTTTGTCCCAAGAAAATAATTTTTCTTCCGGCACTTTTAATTTTTTCCATATTTCATTCCCTTCAAAAATTTCACTGTAATTTTTATGAAAATCTTTTGGCGACAGCACCTTTGCCATTATTTCATTGATCTCATCATCAGTGGGCCAGATGTCTTTTAAATATACCGGTTGCTGATTAGGGTC
>JAFDXH010000107.1 GCA_018268075.1 Bacteroidota bacterium
ATTAGAAATATATAGTTTATTATCCGGCCCCATTACCATTGCTGTAGGGAAATTAAGCCCTGAAACAAGGATTGTTCTTGCACCCGAAGGGTCAATGCGAACAACATCTCCGGTGCCCGGTGTTGGAAATGGATTATTGGTAGTGCCTTCAAGTACATACATTCCTCCTACTCTATCAAATACAATACTTTGGGCCATGCTAAAGCCCGATGCTATCTGAGTAATTTTTCCCTGAAGGCTAATTTTATAAACATTGGAATTACCCGTGATAGGAAAATGGCTTAGGTTCACCATATAAAAACTACCATCATGAAATACAATTGATGTAGGAACAATATGCCCCTGCGTTGCAGAAATATCTACAAACCGTGAAATATTTCCTCGCCTATCAATTTTGTCTATTTCCCCATGGTTGGGTTCTACGGCATACAGCTCATCACCAACTGTTTGCATACAATACCATGTACCATCAGGTTCAAAATCTCCAGCAAAGGGATTGGCAACGGGATGGCTTTGAATAAAGGCGCTCAGGTTGGCTACCATACTCCAATTTTTGTTGGGCAATACTTTGACCACACCATTTGGAATATTGGGAACACCATGCGAACAACCTGCACCTGTAAGCACACCATAAAGTGTATTACCAATAAATGCAACATCGCCTACGCCCATAATATCTCCCATAGCATCCTTAGATGAGGGCAACTTATCTGCAACTGTTATGCGTTGGCCATTCCATATTTTGGAAATGCGAGAGCCTGTATCGCTACCAGAATAGGGGCCTACAGGCGCGGGTACTTGCATGCACGAACCACTGGTAGTGAGGTTGGTACCACCTACACCTGCCTCTGCTACATATAGCGCTCCATCGGGGCCAAACTTCAATCCACGTGGAAGATTAAGACCGGTAGCATACACAGTGGTAGTTGCTACCAATTTAGAAGGGCTACAGTTGCAGAAGCCTCCCGGATCAAAAGGAAAGTTTTTTTTGCAGGAAGAAAAAATTAATACGCCTGCAAATACACTTACAAGAAGAAGTAACTGTTTTGTTTTCATAAAAAAAAATTTAAACGTTAATTAATATATAAGTGGTTCCAATTTTGGCGAAGCAAGCAAAAAAATAATTGTTTGCAATTTTAAATTAATAGATGTACTGCCGAAGGCATAAATCATCCTACGCCTGAATTATCCGACACATAACTTACAGGCAAAACAAAAGCCACTCGCTCGATAATCCTGCAGTTCGTTGGCATAAAACAGTTTTTGGATGAAATTCTCAACCTTTCTTTATGCAGGTTTTTTATAAAAGGGTAAATTGCCTATATGTTAGAAATGCCTATTTTAAAAAAGCTGATATTAAAGCGCAATTATTGGTGGTTAAGGCATCTGATGTTCTGGATAATTTATTTTATCGTGTTTTCTCTGTGGTTTGGTTTTGATATTAATAATTATCAAACTGCCATTGAAACTACAATAGTTTTTACACCGGCCATTTTTATATACATATATGGAGTTATCAATTGGCTTGTACCTAAATATTTGATCAAAGGGAAATATCTTAATTTTTGCCTGCTCTTTTCTGCCTGGATGATGGTGGGTTTGATAATGAATTACCTTACCCGGTATTATATCTTGCTACCGTTAAGAGGCGTACAACCTAATTATTCTTTCGATCTTAGCAATAGCAATACCTACAGAGAGGTCTTTGCTTTCGGAAGTTTTGTAGTGATGAATACTGTTGCCATGTTTGGTGGCTTTATTAAATTTTTTAAATACTGGTATATAGCACAACAACAAAAGCAGCAGGCGGAAAATGAAAAGTTGAAGGCAGAGCTCGAATTGTTGAAAGCTCAACTGCATCCACATTTTTTATTCAACACCTTGAATAATCTGTATTCGCTGGTTTATGAAAAATCAGACAAGGCGCCCAATATGCTGATTCGCCTATCAGGGCTGTTAAGCTATGTATTGTATGAGTGTAAAGCCAATGAAGTTTTATTATCGAAAGAAATCAGCATTATCAAAGATTATGTATCGCTTGAAAAAGAAAGATATGGCGAGCGGCTGGATGTGTCATTTAATTTTTCTGGAGATATTGAAGATAAAATGATATCGCCCATGCTATTTCAGCCATTTATTGAAAATGCTTTCAAACATGGTACTGCAGAGCTTTTAGGAAAAGTATGGATGAGTATTGATTTGTCTGTGAAAGCCAATCAGCTGTATTTTAAAATTATAAACAGTTGTGATAATAATGCTGCCACCATATTAGAAGAGCATGGCGTAGGAATTGAAAATGTAAAAAAAAGATTAGCGTTACTATATCCCAATAAGTTTGAATTGCAAAACGGGATTGAAGATGATGTTTATATTGTATCGCTTGCATTAGAATTGAAAGCGCCTGAAATAGAGAAGTCTTTTGCATCAACTGTTTCTGTATTAAAACACACGTAATGAATATCCGTTGCTTAATAGTAGATGACGAGCCACTTGCAGTAAGATTGATTAGCTCATACATTCAGCAGGTTCCCGGGCTTGAAATAGCCGCGGCGTGTAATAATGCCATTGATGCATTTGAAATTTTACGAGAACAAAAAATTGATTTATTGTTTCTTGATATAAAAATGCCCAAACTAATTGGCACTGATTTTTTGCGTAGCATTTCCAATCCTCCGAAAGTAATTTTTATCACTGCGTACCGCGATTATGCATTGGATGGGTATGAATTAGATATTGTTGATTATTTACTGAAACCGGTTTCGTTTACGCGTTTTATGAAAGCTGTTTCAAAAGCTACCAAATTGATTTCTCTTAATAATAATTTTTCATCAATAAATACAGAACCAAACAACAACAAAGATTCTTTTTTGTATTTTAAAATTGACAAAGAGATGCAGAAGGTGCTGTTGCATGAAATACTTTTTATTGAAAGCAGTAAAGAATACGTAAGGCTACACCTTGAAAAAGGGAAATCTCTTTTAGTAAAGCAGGGACTTAGTTCGCTAGAAAAACTTCTTTCGCCACATCGGTTCCTACGCGTTCATCGCTCATATATTGTAACAATAGAAAAAATTTCTTCCTTCACCAATTCACATATCATTATCAACGACTATAAAATACCCATTGGCAGATTGTATAAAAATGAAGTGAATTCTGTATTGAAACATTGAATAGATGAGGAGCTAATTTTCGGGCACAAAAAAGTATCGAGAATGCGTTTTCTTAAAATAGGGCTTTCAAGAATATTGAGTAACTCAAGTAAAAAAATATTGTCTTCACAAATTTTCAATTCGTAGAAAGATCATCAATAAATTTTCAATATATCCAACATGCAAACAAAATTAATATTGAATTTCCGTCACGGCAAACAACTATAAAAAACAAAAAAAACCCTTCCAAAATTAATTGAAAGGGTTTAAATAATCATGGCAGCTACCTACTCTCCCACATTTCTGTGTAGTACCATCGGCCATGAGGGGCTTAACTTCTCTGTTCGGTATGGGAAGAGGTGAACACCCTCGGCAAAACCACCATAAAGAGTTATAAGTTATAAGTTAAGAGTTATAGGTTGTAAGCATTTTACTTACGACTTAATACTAATTACTTATTACTCTAATAAAATTAACATAAAGGGAAAGTTGTAATACTAAAAAAAAATAAAGCTTACGGGCGATTAGTACTACTCGGCTTTGATGTTACCACCTTTATACCTGTAGCCTATCAACGTCATAGTCTTTGACGACCCTTAAAAGAAAACTCATCTTGAGGTTGGTTTCACGCTTAGATGCTTTCAGCGTTTATCCTATCCGTACATAGCTACTCTGCACTGCACCTGGCGGCACAACAGATACACCAGCGGTACGTACGACCCGGTCCTCTCGTACTAAGGTCATGTCCTCGCAATTTTCTAACGCCCATCACAGATAGGGACCGAACTGTCTTGCGACGTTCTGAACCCAGTTCACGTGCCACTTTAATCGGCGAACAGCCGAACCCTTGGGACCTTCTCCAGCCCCAGGATGTGACGA
>JAFDXH010000108.1 GCA_018268075.1 Bacteroidota bacterium
AAAGTAGTTTTATCATAACTTGTATTAGGAACGATACCGGTTTGATTAAAATTGGAACCGGATAAATAAAAAGAACCGTTTTTTGAACCGCCTGATACGTTCACGTTATTGTCATACACAATGCCATTTTGAAAGAAGTTTCCAATATTGTTATAAAGCTTATCTGAGGAAGTGATCTTCTCTCCCCAGGAGCTGTAAACACCTTCTTTAGTCAGAACTCCATTAACGGAATAAGAACCGGGTCCAAACTCAGATTGAACCTCAGGCAGCTTGTTTGCCCAGGATGTACTAACCCTACTTGTAACATCTACCTTTGCCGTTCCTTCTGCTCCCTTCTTTGTGGTAATAACTATTACACCATCTGCTGCGCGGGAACCATACAATGCTGCCGCTGCGGCTCCTTTCAATACTGATAAACTTTCAATATCTTCAGGGTTTACATCCATTATACGGTTTGAAAAAGTTGTATTACTGCGGCTCATACCATCGGTGCCTGTATTACCTGTAACTATAGTAGAGTTGTCATAAATAACCCCATCAATTACAAATAAGGGTTGGTTTTGCCGGCTCTCCGATGTTGAATTGCCACCTCGTATAGTAATGGATGCCCCGGCACCAGCAGCACCGCTAAATTGTGTAATATTAACCCCTGGTACTTTGCCCGCAAGTGAATTAATGATATTAGTGTTTTTGTTTTTCATCAATTCATCCGCTTTTAGTTCAGAAACAGAATAGCCTAAGGCCTTTCGTTCCTTTTTAATTCCCAGAGCTGTTACCACAACCTCCCCTAATTCACTGTTTTTCATCCTGAGGGTTACATTAATCATTGCCGTTTCACCCACTGTAATGTCCTCGGAAATATATCCCACAAAGGAGAAATTCAGGACGTCGCCCGGTTTGGCGGAGATACTGTACCTGCCATTAGCATTCGTTTTAGTAGCCATGGTAGTGTTCCGTACAGAGACGGTGACATCCGGTAAAGGTGAATTGTTTTCATTGAGTACAATACCGGTAATCAGTTTGTTCTGAGCATACATGACTGCTGGTAAAGAAGCGAGCAGCAACAACATGATGCATGATTGCAGAAATCTTCTCATTGCATTTGTTTTAGTTAAAAATTAAATTAATGTGATACTATTTTTTTTGTATGGTTCCAGACGTTCATCATCAGGGTCTAATTCGGTAATGAGATAATCAAGGTTTTGCAGGGGACAGATACTGATTGGCTGGAAGGTGTCAATTTTTTCTGAAATTGCGAGTGCTGCCACTTTTTGTGCCGATTCAATCATAACTTTTTTAAGTTGTGCAACATCCCAATCGTCATCGCTGACGCCATGTTGAACATCAATTGCATTAATACCCAGAAAACAAATATCTACCCGCAGGGATTTAATTTTTGCAATCGCGTCAGCACCGATCGTAATCTTTGAATTTTTTGAAATTTTATCACCAATCACAATTACGTCAATATTGGGATGGTTGCAGTATTCCAAAATGGCAGGGATACTGCCTGAAATAAAAGTGGCTTTTAGCTCCCTGGGCAGGCTTTTTGCAAGCTCAATAATGGTAGTGCCTCCGCTGGTAAGTACTACCATATTGTTTTTGATCAGAGAAATTGCTTTGCGGGCTATCCTTTGCTTTTCATCTTTCCCGTATACGGGATTGTTGTTGATATTAAACTCAGAAAACGATAATGATAACGCGCCACCGTGTACTTTGATCACTTTGCCGGATTCTGCGAGTTCTTGCAGATCTCTTCGAATAGTATCCTCAGAAACCTGCATGGATTCGCTCAGCCAGGAGGAGGATACCCGGTTGTGAATATTTAGTTGATGTAAAATATGTGCCTGACGTTCTTTTTTAAGCATAATTGAATTTCCGCATTAAAGTAGGAATAAAACTGCATAAAACAGCATAAAAACTTTTTTTATTTCGTAAAAATTATAAAAATAAGCAAAAAAACGCAAGACTATATAGTGAAGATTGAATATACCGTTATGGGCAATGAGGTGTAACCGATAGCGAAACTTCCGATTAAACCGGCTATTAAATTGACAAAAATCTGCAAAACTGTATCTATAATGATTAGAAACTGATATTGTATAGTTGATCTGCGATCCTTTAGAGATAGCTTTATTGAAAATACCATTCCATTTTTCTGTGGCTATTTTTGTTGATGAACCTATTCAGTTGTCAGCCATCTATAACCGTACGAAAGATTTTACTAAACAATTCTGGTTTTATGCATGGGGGTACCCGGACAGAAATACCTGCATAAACCAATTTATCTTTTTACCAGCGACTTTATATTTTCGGGTGGTGAGGCATTTGCTTAGCTGTTCTGCAACAGTTAAAAAGAGCAGTTGTTTAAAGAGAGCTTGCAAGAGGTGGAGCAAATCAAACAGAACTGTAAAAGCTGGTGTGGGGATTCAGTATCAGACATACCGTATACCAGAGTCATAAATCCATTATACAACATACAATTGGGAAGAAAGTGGTGTTCAGCCAGATATTCGGGTCCAAGCCGGTGAAATATACCGGTTTATTCAGGAAACTATATTAAAAGACCTGTTTCAGAATTAAGGGGATACTGAAAGGAAGATTGAAATTTCAGAAGCATTGCATGAGCTTCTGAATAGAAGGAATGAATAGTTATAACCAGAAATTGCTGCTGTCTGCAAAATCTGAGCATAAAGATATATAGATAGTTTATAAGCTCGATGATTTTTAAAAGTATCTGATCGTATTATGTGATTTCCTTTTTATTACGACTACATATAGGGGATTATTATCAATTAAAAATTTATAATGATGAGAGATATAAATTGACGGTGATGGATAACCATTGATTTCTAAATGCAGTTTTTTATCTTGTCTTCAGTTGCTCCACTATCCAGTCATTTAATTTATCCCGCTGCTCGCCAAATGTCCAGTGTCCGGTTTGGGGAACAACATATAATTCTTTGGGTGCAGTGATTGCATTGTATGTGGCATACATAGATGTGGGCGG
>JAFDXH010000109.1 GCA_018268075.1 Bacteroidota bacterium
AAAAAGTAAAAGTCACCCCTACCGACGAAAAGGAAAAGTTGGAAATTTTGATAAACATGAAGTTAAACAATATTTCAGATCACAAAATGAAAAATAATTCTCAAACTATTTCTTTCAATCCCCCCCAAAAAGAAAAGTTGAGAATGAATAAAATTTGAGTTTATTTCTTTAAATCATAAATTTGATCATCGGACACAAAGGCATTAAACTTCTCAGGCCAACCAACGAACTTAACAAGATGTTCTTTTGTTTTTCCAACCTTTCGAGTCTTCAATATCTTCTCGACCTCGTAATATTCGGGGACTTCTGTCTTCTGTAATTCTTGTTCATAAAACGATCCTTCAATTGGTTCATCAAAATAATCTTTAATTTTGTAAGTTATGGGGTGAGTTGGCAAGACATCTGTTATAGTGAAGACTTCATAACTCCAATTATTTTCATATCCTTTCTCAAACGTGCCTTTAATGCGACTTATTCGAACCTTATCACCTTTTGATAATTTCGCTTCCTTTGTTGCTGGCTCTGTCACGAAGAGTTCGCGTACCTTTTCTTCATTTGCTGGCTTCGATGCTTCAGCTGGAGTCATCTTAATTGTTTTATGTTTCCTAGTGTTGTATTCATGTAAAAAGGTTTCCAAATTATTAACCCAATCTCTCGTGCTATGTTCAGTAAAATATTTTGTGGCAATATCTTTAAGAGTTCTAATAAACCTTTCAACGACGACGGATTTACTATCTCCATAAGTGGAATACATTGTGATGTCATTAGTTTTTAACCAGTCCTTAAATGATTTATTGTAAAATTCACTTCCTTGATCAACCCAGACTTTTTCAGGAATTCTTTTACTTTTCTTAACTATGGATTGAATGGCGGTTAACACAGTTGCAGCAGTTTTATTTTTTAACGGAACAGCGAACTTTGAGAAAACATCAATGACACATAACATGTACTTATAACCACCATTGAAACTGGCGAGGCTTTCCAAAGAGGCTAAATCCAATGCCCATATCTCGTCAATTTTTTGGACAATTACTTTTCTTCTCCGGAACTTTTTAACGGCCCTTCTATGAATCTCGGACGCAAATATTGCTTTTTCACTTTTGGACATATCTATAATAATAAGCTGAGATTTAATATCTATTTGCCTTCACTGAATTACATGTTCTACAAAGAAGCCGACAGTTTGTCTTGAGATGGGCTAATGTGCTATCAATTCTATCAACCGTCAAATTACTTTTTACGGTTCCATCTTCATCAACATAGATTTCATAAGGTGATTTACAACAGGCACATTGTTTTTGTTGTAATTTTGCGTATTCTTCCTTGATCCATTCGGCCGTCACGAACGTATTGGCTTTCCATGTTCGATCGGCTAGTTTATCTTGTGTTTTGTATCCTTCAACTTTCTTCTCGAAATATTGTTTCACTCTTGATCTTGTCAAATTAGACACGTCATCATCTGAATGTTTAAATATTGTCACATTCTTAAAGTCTGATGCTCGAGTTAACGCAGTCCAAACAAAATATCGATCAACATAAGGCGTGTTGATATCAAAAATGGTAATTGGTTCCTCGATTGTCAATCCTTGTACACTGTGGCAAGTGTTGGCATAGGAAAGAATAAAATGGTCAAGCATATCAATAGGAAAAGTTAGGGTTGTATCTTCGACAACGTCTTTCACGGTGAATGTTTCTTGATTGATGAAAGTAATTTCATAGGTGTAATTCTTAAATAATCTGACTCCTTTTTGTTGCCAGTGCTTCTTGCAAGTCAATTTTAAGCCTTTCCAATATTTTGTTGTCTTCGACTTCTTGCCATCGATTTGAGTTATCGCCACATGATTTTTCGGGGTTGTGATCAATTTTTGATGAACATGTGTATTGACTTGTTGATTCCTAAAATTAAAATAACAAATGTTTCTCTTTGAGTTTACATCGGACATTTTGGTTATGATTTTGAATCCAAACTGTTTAAGAGTTTCCATCACATTTTTTTTCCGATTGAAGATGTCTTTCTTGAGTTGGGCAAGTTTCTTTCTATCATCATCAGATTTCAAACGCTTGTTAATCTTGAGCGTAAGTTGGTTTGGAAACATTGTGCTGACGCAATGATTCAGGTATGCCTGTGGGTTTGAAATGTTTGTGGTCTGAGCGTTGAAGGGCTGTAATTGGTCAGTGTCCCCAGTTGCAAAATATTTTTTATCTGGCTTTTGTCCCATGAAAACATCAATCAATTTTAAAATGTGTGGTGGATTCATCATGATCTCATCAAAACAGATACAGTCGTACTCCTCAACATTGAAAGCCTTGTATCTGGAGTACTCCTTGCCTTCTCCAAAGAACCCAAGAAGCATATTAAGGGTGATCGCATCGTGTCCTTTTTTTGTTCGGGTTTCTTGTGCCTGTGCATTAAATGGAGTTACGAACAATATTTTATGATTTCCGTAATTCAACACAGAAGTAGTCTTGCCGACACCTGGAAAATCCCCCCAAATTCCAACTCTTCCGTGTTGATCAAAGACTTTATTAATTTCATTCGTATCATATTCATCTTTTATTTTGATCACATTAACATCTCGTTTTTTGATCGCGAACGGCTCGTTGACAACTTGTTCGACCTTGTGATTTGTGCAAAACTTCCCACTTTCAAATTTAATTCCTCCTCTTTCATCAGGGTTGAACGTAAAGAGTTTCTCAAGTTTAGCTCTGTTTTGAGTAACTAAAATTGCATCTGTTTTAATCCCGACTGGTTTGATTCCCTTTGCGACAACTTCATTGAATAAGTCAAACATACGAATTGCCATATGGTCATAAATCATTTCTTTAATGCACCGAAACCCTTCAACAAGTTTCTCTTTCTTTTCAACAATCAAGAAATGTACTTTTTGCCCTGGTTTGATAATTGTACAAGTTTTGTTAATTGAGTTTTCAATCCCAAAATTAAAGGGGTCATCTTCATTGTTTACCACAACGCGTTCGAAGTATTCCATCGAATATATTTTTCCGCCGAACTTTAATTGATAGTATTGGGCTTCCGCGAAGTTATCAAAAGCTTTACAGACATGAGCCGAGTTGTATTTCTTCTCTGTGAGTCCTGTTGTCTTGTTGGCAATGAATTTTTTGTGTTCCATTGAAAGTTTCTCATTATTGAATAACTTCTCAACAGCACCCTTATAATTGACATGTTCCAATCTTGAGGGTCTTCTGAACGCGTGAATAACAAATTTAATCTTTGCCTCTCTGGCTTTCTTGAGACGAAGCCCAGTACAACGAAAATACTTGGTGGGAAATAGTAAAGTGGTTGCGAGATCTGATTGTTGGACCTCGACACAGTACATATTTAAATCTTCAATCTTGTGGTCATCGTAAGGCTGGTATTCATCGAAATAGCCAAAGACTGGGACTTGATTGATTTGTTCAAGACATTTCGAATAGGCCTTCACTGTATCAATGGCATTGTATGTTTTATCTTGTTCAAACTTGTCAAAAAATCCAGTTGTTGGCCCCATTGGGTATTGCTCCTCGACTTCAATAACAGATGGCGGATAGTCACTTAAGAGGCTCTCTTTGATAATTTTGGAATAAAACTCGTCATCCGCTTTATGATATTCGTTGTACATATCTTTATCGTTAATTTCAATCATGTTCTCTTCAGGAGCTGTATTGTCTGCGTTCTCAATGGTGCACATGACCTTGTTGACTTTGAATCGAAGAGCCACAATTTGACCAGCTGCAAAAGTGATTCCTGCTGTGTATGATTTTTCTCTCATTTTCATGAACAT
>JAFDXH010000010.1 GCA_018268075.1 Bacteroidota bacterium
ACCGCATATAACAAGTTTGCAATCAAAAAAATAAATCCTGATCTTACAGCTTATGTTACTGAAAAAGCTTTAGCAGGCATTTTTTACCAGGTAGGGCAAGAGGAACAGAAAATCCGGAAAGATCCTCTGGCCCGCACTTCTGATTTGCTTAAGAAAGTATTTGGCGGAAGCTGATACTAGCTGAGAGCTATTGGGTATAGTATTTTAGAAACAAAGTTTTTGGCTTTGCTATATTTCAACTAATGCTACCCGTAAGCAAATGAAGTTTTACGGATACTTTTCTCCATAGCAGACGCAACACCGTCAAAATTTACCCGAAAATTTGCCACTGCTGATGGTTATATTATTACCACCTATTTCATTTTTGCAATAGGCATCAAACGTACCTTCTATCTCAGCACCTGTCAGTTTAGTGATGTAATAATTCCCGAGTATAGATGTGTAACTTTCCTAATCCGTTCCTCCATTTGAAGTGCCTATTGCTAACATTGCCTGCGTATTTTGACTATCGTCGTTTTCAAATTTGCCGCTGATGGCGTCACTGTAAATTTCGGGTCGTAAATTGTAAGCATGACCGTGCCAATCTGTAAACCATCCATTTGAACGGCGGTTATAAGGATCTGTGTTTTGCCTCCGACATTTGTTTTTGACACAAAAACACCTACAACAGAAGTGGACTTAAATTCGTTTTTTGCTCAAACCGTAAAGTTGCGCCTTTATTTTGGAAGAATTGCCATAGACCACTCGTTCTTCTCTGTCTATCTTATCAGATGGGTGTCTTCGTCTTCCGGTGCAAATATCTGAAAATTCATTTCTTTCTTCTCCACAGAGTGAAAGTTCTCCGCAGCGTCTGCCCGCGAATCGCATGTGTGCAGGGAAGCGACGCTACAGTAGGCAGAGAATCTTAGATTGTAATTGAAACTCTTATCGCATAAAAAGGTATAGGTATAAAAAGTGGAACGATAAGTATGCCTAGCAGAGTCCAGTTCACGCACAAAAGGCCTGAGTTGAGACTGCGCGGACAACAAAAGAGAATCACTCCTTGTATATTTAGTAATAACCGGTACACACATTTTTAAAATCGCCGAACGTTTTTAACTGCTAAAAAATAATTTGCAGCAAACGAATAAATAATTGAGATTCCTGTTTTTAATCCGCATGATTTTTCTTTTTAAAGAATATGAAAATAGGCTGTTGCGCTGGCGGTTTTCCCACCCACGTTCACTTCAAAATAAAACGGCTGTGCACCATTCCCTACTGAAAAATAACTTCCGTAGTCCGGCATAGTTATAGTGATGGTATTGGTATTCCATGAATTTATTGTTGGATCAGGCGACATATACACTTTTCTGTTGTTCCCATCCAGATAATAAGCCTTTAAACTACTTGGCAGCGAACGACTGCCGAATAATATTCCATTCAAGGTTACCACGTTCCGGAAAGAAACAGTATCCGGGGTTACTGAATTGATCTGTGGATAAAACAAATAAGGATATGGACTGCTGGTGGCACTGCTAACGGTAACGGTTACCTGCGCCGGATTATCCAGATTAGCAGGAGGGGTATAGCTTGATTTAGTAAGTGATGCCTGGCCATTGCCGTAATCAGAATACGTAAATCCGGAAACTACCTGGCCGCCAATGCGTACTATTGAAGCGGTTGGATCAAAATTATTTCCAACGATTGAGAAAAGCCCGTTGTATTCAACATCGGTAATTACCGGAACGGGAACTGTATAGGTAAAAACCGGTCCGGTAGTTGTTAATCCGTTAGTGGTCACTTTTACGTTTCCTGTTTTTCCATTGACAGGCGCGTATGAAAGTAATACGCCGATGGTATTTGCATTGATGTTATCTATGGTAGCCAAAGTTCCATTGAAATATATTTTGTTAGCAGTTGTATTCAAAGCAAAACCGGTTCCATATATACGAACGGGTGTGCCTGCGCTGCCATTTGACGGAACGATACTATCTATTTTTAGCGCTACCTCATTATAGGAAGAGTCAAATGTTTTGGCACAGCTACCCAATAGAAATATAATAAGAGCCACTATTATGAGGCTGCTTATTATCATTAATTTGTGCATAAAAAGCATTTTATTTTTGATTGAAATATCATTTCTATCTCCGTATTGATTTTTCCATGCTAACCTCACTTTCGCCTGCTCCTGTTACGGCTGCAACAGAATAAACATATAAATTACCCGGCACGGCTCTTTTATCAATGTATTGATTGCCGGCGCTGCCTACCGTTGCTATCTTTACAGCTTTCTTTTCGTTTATGCTTCTCCGGTAAATTACAAATGACTGTACACTTTTTTCATCCGCCTGTTCCCACTGTATGGCAACGCCTTCTTTCACTGAACGCACATAAACCTGAGCAGGTGCAGTAATTATTGCCTTCGGTAAATTAGTTGAGAATGCCGTTGCCGACAATCCGCTTTCTTCTCCAAATTGGTCTATTGCCGAAACCAGGTATTCATATTTATCTCCGTTCTGCGAAATGCTGTCTTCATAATAAGGAACTGTAATTACTCCCTGCACAACCGGCTCCAGTTGCAACCTTTCTGCTTCCACAGATGCAGGTTTGTTTACTGCATATTGCAAAGGTTTATTTCCTGTTTTATGTTTGTATAATATATATCCGAGGACTGCCGGGTCATTTTTTTTCACATCTTTCCATTCAATAAAAAAGCGGTTGTTTCTTACTGTTACCCTAATTCCTCCGGGCGTTAATGGCTTTTCTTTTCCAAAGGGAAGGTGCGCTGAAATCTTTTCTGAAAGCGGGCTTTCTTTGGCTGCGTTGCTCACGGCTTTTACGGCATACACATAATCGGTTTGCCTGCTCAGGTTGGAAGTAGTATCGGTAAATACGGTATCAGTAAGCGCCGGTGAAATCACTTCCATTTTTGAACTTAATGAAGTACCCCGGTAAACATAATAGGAAAAAAAGTCTAAATCGTTTACAGGTTGCCATGCAATGCGCACACCTTTCTCAGTTGTTTTTACTGAAACGCCATAGGGCGCATCAGGCATGTGGGTAATTTTTTGTTTAGCCAAACTTACAGCCGTATAAAATTTATCTCCTTTTTTTTCCTCTCCCAAATGAAGTACGCACAGGCGATAGTAATAGGCAACATGAGGTAAAAGCCTGGTGTCTCTGTATGAATTGGTTAATGCACTGACGGTATCTATAACCACATAATCACCCCTTGAATCACGGGAACGTTGTATTTCTATTCCGGTTATCAAAGGGTTTGCAGGAAGCAGTTTCCAGGATAGCAGGATGCCGTTCAACGTATCAATTGCTTTGAGCTGAGTCAGTACAGGAAGCTTGCGAAAATTAGCCGCAACAAGGCTTGCGGTATCAGAATTGAATTGTCCCTCATTATCCAATAAATCTGCGGGGCGAATAAAATACTTATAAGCGCTGTTGGCATTAACTTTTTCGTTAAACGAAAAAAAGGCACTATCCTGCTTTCTATTAACAATTACACGGGCCGGCAATTTCTTAAAATCACCCCGGCCGCCTGTTTGCCTGAACACAAATGCGAAATAAGGAATATCTTTTTTTACTTTCGCTTTCCATTGAATCGTTATTATTGAATCCGTCGCTTTTGCAACACTCAATTGTGGCATATTAAAGTCAGGAATTTGACCGATAGTAATTGTTGCCGTAAAATTATTATTGACGGTTCCTGCCACTTGTACAGTATATGTATATGTTTCTCCCTTTTTATTTTTTACTTCAGTATCTGTATATGCAGTGCCCATCGCCATTCTGAATGGCGCGCTGAATGCCATTAAGCCATAAGCGTTCAAATCAGGATGGCTTTGGATAAACTTCCAAATCGCCGCTTCGTTGTTCAACTTTAATTGATGCTCTAATTGTTTGAAAATTGCATCCCCTGTTATTTTTTTAAAAGATGAAATATTTTTTGCCATTCCCGGCAATGACAATGGCTTAACTGCGCCTGTTCTTTGTTCAGTTCTCGTAATTGTGTATCGTGCTCCTTTGCTGTCTTTTGACTCGCTATTAATACTATTGCCTGCAAATAACAGTACCGGCCCGTTTATAGAATTGAAAACCGGTATGTGGATAGCGG
>JAFDXH010000110.1 GCA_018268075.1 Bacteroidota bacterium
AATTGAAAATTGGTGAACAGCTTTTCGGTAAATTGTTTTTTGCCTTGCATACTTTAAGTTACTCCCAATTCAAAGGCAAAAACAAATATCTTTATAAACAGAATGTGAGTTGCGCAACAAGCACATTAGGTTTGCTGCAATTTGGGCTTGACGGAATAAGCCTCAACTTTTGTTCGCTATTGTACTTCAGTTCGGGCTTGACGTTATTAATTTGGCTTATGAATAAAACATCAGCAATATTGCAATTATCAACTTCAGTTACGGGCTGACGGAATTTCAAATGCCCAAACTGCAGCAAGCCTTGTTCGTTGTGCGTCACTTTTTTGAGAGTATTCATTACCATATTGACAATTTTAGTTGCGACTGTTTCGTTGCAGTTCAGACCCTTTGCTAATTCTGTATATATATCAGGACATTTAAAGGGAAACCCAACGGACACTTCGCTACATATTACTGAGCTTTCTGTGTTTGTTAAAAGCGACAAAAAAGTTTTAGCTAAAGCCTTTGTTAACTATAAGGGGGACTTTGAATTGACCTTTTCTACGGACAAAAAAAAATCATTTGACTTTTACTGTTATGGCACAAGTGTAGACACATTTTTAATGGCATCTGTAAGGACTTTTGACAACGATAACCCTGAAATGACTTTTTTAATACCTAATATTTACTCGACAAACAAATCAGGAGAGATAATTTGCCCTAAATGTAAAAAAGGCGACAAAACATGTAAAATAAGTTATTCAGAACAAATCTGTATTGTTGGAGACACAAGCTATTCGACTATGATTAATGGAAAAAGAAAGATTGGGCATAACTATCTTCAAATTGCAAAATATTCTTGTGACAGAGACGAAATAAACTTCTAGCAACTAACCTTCGTCGGCGGGACGAAAAGCGAACGCACAACATGCGGTTTGCTGCCAGGCTGGCTTGACGTTGTTGCAATGAGCAGCAGTTATTAATCAGCAGCGGTCATTGGGCGACCACTTTTAAACTTAGATTTTGTTATATTCAAGTTCAATTTATTAATCAAGTTCTGTGGCTGGGCGGACGGGTCACAGAAGCCAGCCCGGCAGCAAGCCGTCGACGTTAGCTGTGATTTTATGACCAACACTCTACTGACAAAAGACTGGAATGCCGACCCCAATGCCCCAGAAGTAGAACTTACGGTGGAAGGAAGTTCTGTGAAACTCGACTTTTTTGTGAACTGTTTCATTTATGAAAAATTCAAAGAAGGTGACAAAGCAAAATTAACTTTCCTTAATTGTCTTAAATATTCATTCAATTCTATGAATGACGAAGGTTATTACATGGGACAATACCGGTATAAATACACTGACTTGCCGTGGGGTGAGTTTTATAGATTAGACACCAATTGGGAAACAGATTTTCCGGCAAGACACACCACTCTTACTGACATGACAGACAAAAGAAATCTGAACCATTACATTTTTTTCTTTAAAGACAATACGTTTGAATGCATTGCTGAAAATTACCACTTAGAATTTTATAGCAACTCATGACAAAAGATTTAGTTGACATCTTATATATTGTAAAAGCGAAATTCACCGACAATTCTGATATGCTTTGGACAAGCTATGAAACAGCAAAAGAAGTGAGAGATGAATTGACCAGTTACATCAACCAAATAAACAAAGGTGACAAAAGCTGTTTGGAAATTTAAATATTCACTTTTTGCCGAAATCAACCTTTCAAGAATATTCTTTACAAAACGGCTGGACAGAAGAATACATGAAACTATCGGAGAAATTTGACAATATTTATTCAAGGACTAAAAACCACAGCTAACATTGGGTTTTATGCAAGTTGGGCATGACATGGTAACATCAGCTAATTGCAAATCTCAGCTTCAGTTCGGTCTGGACGAATAAATCTCAACATTAGTTTCTTATATTCAACATTATATTTTCAATCAGCAGCGGTTATCAGCGGACGGAATACTAATTCCCAACCTGCATAAAGCCCTGCTCGTTGTACGTTATTTTGTGGGACACACCCTAATCATTGTAGATTATATTACATTTTGTGAAAAAATTTTCTTTTCCTGTTAACTAATATAATGAAACCTTATAAATTTATTAAGACTGGACGAGACTGGTATATTGACCTTCCTGAATTTCTTGAACAAGGAGGAAGTATTGGCGACTTACAAATGATTGACGGTGCAGATAAAATGTTAGACATGATGGCTGGAAATAAAAATTCAGTTATTGTTTATGTAGCCAGAGAAAAATTTGACGGAGCAGACATTTTGACTTTAATTGAAAAGTGTGACCCATACATTGGTGGAGGAAATTACATGATGAAGTATTATGAAGGACAAGAAATTAATCAGGCAATGTGGTTATGCCAAGTAACTGAATTTGTATTTGGCGACATTCCACAAGAAATTTTCGTAAAAAGAAAAAACGAGTAATTGACTTTGGCGAATTCTGTAGGAATTAAAAACAACGTACAACAAAAGGTGACCGATGCACAACTAGCTGCCAAAAGATAAAATAGCAGGAACCTTGCTGATTTTCAGAAGTTGATTGTTTGAGATTTTTTATTTCAACTTTTGATGTTATACTGATGAACAATGCCGCAGGGAACGAAAAATGATAAAACAAAGGCTTTGCAGGTCATTTTTCAACTCTTTCATCTTTGCCATCTCTGCTACCTTTAGTTTCCTGCTGTCCCAGTTC
>JAFDXH010000111.1 GCA_018268075.1 Bacteroidota bacterium
CTCGTAGAGGCGACAGTTTGGTAGTAGGTCAGGATAATATTCGATCAAAGCCCAGTAAGGGCGCCAGTTTGGTAGAACAGTATAAAATCCCCCCCAGCCTCGTAGAGGCGACAGTTTGGTAGTAGGTCAGGATAATATTCGATCAAAGCCCAGTAAGGGCGCCAGTTTGGTAGAACAGTATAAAATCCCCCAGCCTCGTAGAGGCGACAGTTTGGTAGATAAAGAACAAAATCCCCCAAGCCTCGTAGAGGCGACAGTTTGGTAGATAAAGAATAAAATCCCCCCCAGCCTCGTAGAGGCGACAGTTTGGTAGATAAAGAACAAAATCCCCCAAGCCTCGTAGAGGCGACAGTTTGGTAGGTAGATCGGTAACATTTAATAAAAACACACATCTATTCATATCAAACAATTGCCATTACAGAATTCATCATTGCATTGGTTTATTTTATTTTGCATAAATAACAGAATAGCTACAAGAATACAATTCTGTGAAGCGCCTAAAATTCTTAATGAGTCTTTAATTTGTTATTAAAAACTTCTTATTTGACTTGATCTGTATAAATTTGGTAAAATGCCAACAGTAAAAATTTCAACCGTTTTCAATATTGACCTTGAATTTGAAACGGCGCCTGTTTTCAAGAGAATACTAGCTTATCTTATTGATCTTACCTTGCTGGTAATTTATTTCTTTATTGCCAAAAATTTACTTTATCGTAATTTATTAAATGGGGCGGAGGATAGTTTCAAAAATATGATTGGGCTTCATATTTTATTAATCTCCATTCCTATGCTGCTCTATTCCCTCTTGGCTGAAATTTTTTTTGATGGCCAAACCTTGGGAAAAAAATTAATGAAGATTCGGGTATTGAGCCTCGAAGGTGGCCAGCCTACTACTTCCCAATACATTATTCGGTGGATGTTGAAGGTTTTTGAATGGCCCTTTCTGTTTGGTACAGTAATATACAGAAGCGAACTTATTTCAAGTTACATAGTTACTACCTGCTTTTTGGGTGTGGTGGTAGTCATCATTATTAGTTCTACAAAGCTTAGTCAGCGGCTGGGCGACCTTGCTGCCAATACGGTAGTTGTAAATGCTGTATCGTTATATACTGTAGATGATACCATATTTATCAATGTGAACACACCTGATTATAAAGTAATGTTTCCTGAAGTGTTGCATCTTTCTGACCGGGATATTTCTACCATCAAGAATGTGTTGGATGAATTTTATAGAAATCACACTACCGACACTATTCCAAGAGTTTCTGAAAAAGTAAAAAGTGTGCTGAACATACAATCTGATTTATTACACACCGATTTTTTGGAAAGGCTATTAAAAGATTATAATTATCTGGCCAATCAATAACGGGGGCAGCGCCTGATTGCAACAACAATAATTTCTAAAATACCCATTTTTATTTTGGGAAAATCCTATAGTGAGGAAGGCCAGCCCATGCGTAGGTAGCTATAGATCCATCTAAAACCTTCCGATCAGTATTAAAAATTTTGCTCGTTTAGGTTGAGTGTCCCTAAAATTTAATATCAACTCCCTACAACTGAAAATTTATTTATCGTAATCTTGTAAATAATGAAGAAAAAATTATTTTCTATTGCCCGAAACTTGTTTTTCTTGGGCATTGGAATCTTTTTAGTCTGGTGGCAATTGGGCAAGATGAGCGACTCGCAGGAAGAGCAGTTCAAAGAGTCTTTGCTGCATGCCAGGTACATTTATATAATTCCTGTAATCATTATGGCCCTTCTCAGTCATCTAAGCCGGGCACTTCGTTGGCGCATATTAATGGAGCCAATGGGCTACAGACCCAAAGCTTCCAATACTTTTTATGCAACGTTATGTGGATATTTTGCTAATAATTTTGTGCCGCGTGCAGGAGAGGTACTTCGTTGTACACTGCTTAGTAAATATGAAAATATACCGGTGACCAAATTGATTGGAACAGTATTACTTGAAAGAGTTTTTGACTTTGTTACCTATTTATTTATCATACTAATCACCGTCCTTATTCAGGTAAAAACAGTAAGTAATTTTGTTCAGGAAAAATTCAGTCATTTTTCTGGAGGAAATAAAATTTCGTGGCCAAAATATCTGGCAATCTTGTTGGTGCTTTTTTGCTTTTTGTTTGTACTGAAGGGGCTTTTTAAAAAGTATCTGCACATGCCCTTTGTACAAAAGCTAACCGGATATTGGGCAGGTCTAAAGGAAGGGTTTTCCTCTATCATGCATTTGAAGAAGCGGAAATTATTTCTTGCGCATACCTGTTTTATTTGGGCCATGTATTTATTGCAGATTTTTGTTGGATTTCAGGCCTTGACACAAACTGCCCACCTTGGTATTGGTGCGGCTTTTAGTGTGCTCTCTTTATCTACGCTTGCTATGATAGTGGCCCCCGGCGGCATTGGTGCATTTCCGGTAGCCGTGCAGCAGGTACTTTTAATTTACAATATTGAAAATATTTCGTTTGGTTGGTTAATGTGGTCAGTTTCTACAGGCATCATTCTAATAGCTGGGTTAATAAGTTTCGGATTAATTATATATCAAAATAAAATAAACAATGAAGAAAACCCAAACCATCCCCGACAGGATATTGCCGAGGGAAATATTGCCTCTTGAAGTAAGGCGCTTAAGGCTCAAAAGTAAAACTATAGCATTTACGAATGGCGTATTTGATATTATCCATGAAGGCCACATTGCTTTATTGTCTCAGGCGGCCTCATTTGCAGATGTATTAATTGTAGGAATCAATTCTGATGATTCGGTAAAACGGCTAAAGGGAAACAGCAGGCCTGTAAATGCACAGGCTTCGAGAGCGCTTGTGATGGCCTCACTGGTGATGGTGGATTATGTAATCATCTTTGAAGAGGATACGCCGCTCGAAATAATTAAAATAATAGAACCTGATGTGTTGATAAAAGGCGGAGATTATACGATGGATACAATAGTAGGAGCAAAAGAAACCACTGCCGCCGGAGGCAAAGTAGAGATTATCCCTTTGGTGGAGGGCTTTTCTACTACAGGTATTATAGAAAGAATGCGGAATCTATAATTTTGCAAGTGAACTGGGATGGATAAACGAAAAACAATAGTACGTGATATAAGCTGGCTTTCATTCAATAGCCGCGTATTGCAAGAGGCAGATGATAAAACAGTGCCTCTCAGAGAGCGTATTCGTTTTTTAGGAATTTTTTCCAGTAATCTGGATGAATTTTTCAGGGTAAGGGTAGCTACTCTTAAAAGAATGATTGGTTTGCAAAGCAAGGGTAATATGCATCTGGAAAAAGCACCTGCATTAATTATTGAAGAAATAGGCCGGATTGTTTCCCAACAGCAATCTCAGTTCAACAGGACCTGGCTAAATATCCTTTCGGAACTAAATAAGGAAAAAATATTTTTTCTGAATGACAAGGAGCTTTCCAAGCCTCAGCAGGATTTTGTGGTCGCTTATTTTAATGATTATATACGAAGCAATATAGTCCCACTCATGCTGGAGAGCATCAGGGCCTTCCCTACCCTCAATGATAAATCCATTTATCTGGCATGTAAACTTTCTGATTCGCGTGGCGAAGAGCCATCAAGGTTTGCCTTAGTTTCTGTGCCGGCAAGGTTACCAAGATTTATCATTTTGCCCTCCTCGCCAGGAACAAAAAATGTAATATTATTGGAAGATGTAATCCGGTTTTGCCTGCCACTTATTTTCAGTTATTTCAGTTATAATTTGTTTAGCTCTCACATTATTAAAGTAACACGTGATGCAGAAATGGATATTGATAATGATGTATCCACTTCTATATTACAAAAAATAGAAAAGGGCTTAAAAAACAGAAAGAAAGGTAAGCCAGTAAGGTTTGTTTTTGATAAAGAAATTGATACCGAAGTACTAAATTATCTTATCAAGAGGTTGGGCCTTTCTGAAAAGGATAACCTTCAGTCTGGCGGCCGCATTCATAATTTTAAAGATTTTATGAATTTTCCGGATCAGCTTTTACCGCTAAAAAATTCAAGAAAAAAGCCATTCGTACATCCTTTATTGGTAAAGGCCAAAAGTGTAACCAGTGTGGTACTTCAAAGAGATGTTCTCTTAAATTTCCCCTACCATTCTTTTGATTCGGTAATAGATTTATTGCGCGAGGCAGCGATAGCGCCAGAGGTAATCAGTATAAAAGTGACCTGCTACCGGCTGGCTACTAACTCCAACATTATTAATGCACTTACAAATGCCGTGCGCAATGGAAAATCGGTGACGGTTATTATAGAATTGCGTGCCCGCTTTGATGAAGAAGCCAATCTAGAGTGGAAGCAGATTCTGGAAGAGGCTGGCGTAAAAGTTTTTATTGGGGTAAATAATATGAAGGTACATGCTAAGCTTTGCCTGATTAAAAGTAAAGTACAGCATAACACCTTTCATTATGGCTTTGTAAGCACCGGAAACCTTAATGAAAAAACCAGTCATGTATATGGAGATCATTGCCTGCTTACAAGCGACCGGAGTATAATGGCAGATGTAAACAGGGTATTTGCTTACCTGGAAAATCCCAAAAATCTGCAACCACTCAAAGCATGTAAAAAATTATTGATCAGCCCTTATTACATGCGAAACGGGCTTCATAATCTAATAGACCATGAAATAAAATCTGCAAAAGATAAAAAGGGTGCAATGATTACTTTAAAGCTGAACTCTCTTAGCGATGAAGAATTAATTTCGAAATTATATGATGCTGCGAAATGTGGTGTAAAATTAAAGTTGATCATCAGAGGTATATGTTGCATATACACACAGAATAAAAAATTTATTAAAAAAATTAAAGCCATCAGCATTGTTGATGAATACCTAGAACATGCGCGGGTAATGATTTTTGGTATTCCCGGCCGTGAAAAGTATTTTATTTCTTCAGCAGATTGGATGGTGCGCAATATTGATCACCGTGTAGAAGTTACATGCCCAATCTTCAACAAGGAAATTCAGCAGGAATTGAAAGATATACTGCAAATACAATTAAAGGATAATGTAAAAGCACGCATATTGGACAATGAACTGACCAATGAATATGTGAGTAATGATGGGCCCAGAGTTCGTTCACAAATTGAAATTTACAATTACCTCCAACATAAAAAATATATACCACTTGAAACTCGCGGCAATTGATATAGGCAGTAATGCAGCAAGGTTACTGGTATCTGAAGTAACCAATGATGAAAAGGGCAATACTTCATTTGACAAGATAAGCCTCATACGCATACCGCTCAGGTTAGGCTTCGATGTATTTGATACGGGTAAAATATCGCCTGCCAAAGCCGCCTTGCTATTAGATACCATGCGCGGCTTTCACTATATTGCCAAGGCATACGGCGTGCAGCTACTAAAGGCCTGTGCTACCTCTGCCATGCGCGATGCATTGAATACGCCGGAACTGTTAACCCAGATAAAAGAACAAACAGGAATAGAAGTAGAAGTAATTTCAGGAAGCGATGAAGCTTCATTGGTTTTCGAAAATCATATTGCTGAAACACTCACCAAAGACCATTCTTATTTATATATTGATGTAGGGGGTGGCAGTACCGAACTTACTTTTTTCAGCAATGGTAAGATGGCATTTAAAGAATCCTTTAATATCGGAACAATCCGGCTTTTAAAGAATAAAATTTCAGATACTGAATGGGAAGAAATGAAAATGCTCGTAAAGAATAAAACTAAAGGGAATAAGAATGTGGTGGCAATAGGCTCTGGTGGAAACATCAATAAAATTTATTCACTAAGCCGCCAAAAGGAGGGGAAATCTTTATCATTACAACTTTTGAAAGATTATTATAAAGAACTCAGTAGTGTATCTTTAAATCAAAGAATGAATATTTATAAACTAAAAGAAGACCGGGCCGATGTAATAGTACCGGCATTACAAATTTATAGTAATGTAATGCGCTGGGCTGGAGCTGAAGAAATACTAGTACCAAGGATAGGGCTTGCTGATGGGCTCATTCACCATCTTTGGGAAAAGGTAAACAACAATTCACTGCATTAGTGCTTACTTTACATAATCATTTATTAACATCCTGATCGCAAACAGGACAATTAATTTGCAATATGTCTGAAAATAAAGAAATAAAGAAAGTAACGACGCATACTTTAGTGAAAATGAAGCAAGCAGGTGAAAAGATATCTATGATCACCGCCTATGATTATTCATTTGCAAAAATTTTTGATGCTGCCGGAATTGATATTTTACTGGTGGGCGATAGTGCGAGCAATGTGATGGCAGGCCACGAAACTACATTGCCTATTACATTAGATCAAATGATATACCATGCATCCTCGGTAGTGCGAGGTACTTCCAGAGCTTTGGTAGTAGTAGATTTGCCTTTCGGCAGCTATCAAGGAAATACTAAAGAAGCCCTAAATAGTACCATCAGAATAATGAAAGAAACTGGCGCACACGCTATCAAGCTGGAAGGCGGCGCCGAAGTAATGGATTCAGTAAAACGTATTGTGGATGCGGGCGTGCCGGTAATGGGGCACTTAGGCCTTACTCCCCAATCCATTTATAAATTTGGAACTTACACTGTGCGCGCAAAGGAAGAAGAAGAGGCTGAAAAATTAATAAAAGATGCCTCTATTTTGCAGGAAGCAGGATGCTTTGCTGTGGTATTGGAAAAAATTCCCGCTTTACTGGCTGGCCAAGTATCAGCTCAACTTTCCATACCCATTATAGGTATAGGAGCCGGTGGCGCTTGCGATGGGCAGGTATTAGTAATGCACGATCTATTGGGCATCAATACTGAATTTAAGCCTCGGTTTCTGCGCACCTACCTTAACCTTAATGAATTAATAATAGGCGCTGTAAAAAAATATATTGCAGATGTGAAGAGCCATGATTTTCCTAATACATCTGAACAATATTAATTGGGGAAAGAATCAATTAATCAAAGGGAAAAAATTCACATTTTTGAATTTTTTTTAACCGATAAAACAAAATAAAAAAATTATTAATCAAACAAAATATAAAATATGCAAGGCTTTTTAAAAGATTTAAAAATCAGTGAATTAAATAAAGGGGTATCTACAGGCAGCAAATGGATTTTTACCAGTGGTGAAAAACTGGTGTCTTATTCGCCCGTAGATGGAAAGCAAATAGCCAGTGTAAACAGTTGTGACAAAAGAGGATTTGATAATGTAATCTCTATGGCTGAAGATGCTTTTAAAGAATGGCGCTTATGGCCTGCCCCCAAACGTGGCGAAGTGGTAAGGCAAATAGGCAATGAGCTTAGAAAATACAAACCTGCCCTTGGCAAACTGGTAAGTTATGAAATGGGAAAAAGCCTTCAGGAGGGCATGGGCGAAGTGCAGGAAATGATAGATATATGCGACTTTGCTGTAGGCTTGTCGCGCCAGCTATACGGCCTTACTATGGCCAGCGAAAGGCCCGGCCATCGTATGTATGAGCAATATCACCCCTTAGGTATTGTAGGAATTATTTCTGCATTTAATTTTCCGGTTGCAGTGTGGAGTTGGAACAGTATCATAGGTATGGTTTGCGGCGATGTTTGCATCTGGAAACCATCAGAAAAAACTCCATTGTGCGCCGTGGCATGCCAGCATATTATTGCAAAGGTTTTCAAAGAAAATAAAGTTCCTGAAGGCGTATGTAATCTAGTTTGCGGCGGCCGTGAAGTGGGCGAATGGATGTGTAATGATAAAAAAGTAGCACTCGTTTCTGCTACAGGCTCTACGCGTATGGGCAAGGCTGTAAGCGCCGCTGTAGGCGCCCGCCTTGGAAAGTGCCTGCTCGAATTGGGTGGCAACAATGCCATTATTGTATCCAAACATGCAGACCTGGATATGGCTTTAATAGGATGTGTATTTGGCTCAGCAGGCACTGCCGGCCAGAGATGCACCACTACTAGGCGCATTATCATTCAGGAAGACGTGTATGAACTATTCAAAAAGAAATTGGTAAATGCCTACAAACAATTAAAAATTGGTGATCCATTGAAGCCAGAAAACCATGTGGGCCCATTGATAGATAAGGATGCCGTAAAAAATTATTCAAATGCAGTAGCTCAGTGTAAAAAACAAGGAGGAAAATTTATCGTTGCCCCTGGCCAAATGAATGGTAAGCAATTTCAAAGTGAATGTTATGTACAGCCATGCATTGCAGAGGTAAAAAATGAAATGGAGATCGTACAGCATGAAACTTTTGCCCCCATTTTATACCTATTGAAATACAAAACTATTGAAGAAGCAATAGCGATGCAAAATGAAGTACCGCAGGGATTGTCAAGTTCTATTTTTACACTTAACCTTCGCGAAGCAGAGTTGTTCTTGAGTGTAGCTGGTAGCGATTGTGGAATCGCAAATGTAAATATAGGAACATCGGGAGCCGAGATTGGTGGCGCGTTTGGTGGCGAAAAGGAAACCGGCGGAGGCCGTGAAAGTGGTAGTGATGCTTGGAAAGTTTATATGCGCAGGCAAACCAATACCATTAATTATTCAGATTCTTTGCCATTGGCACAGGGGATCAAATTCACCGTTTAATTGATTGAAAAAAGATTACGGGGCATAAAGTGCTGAATAAAAAAAACAGCTTTGGCACAAGTCACTCATTTTAGAAATCTGCGGGTAGTGTTTGGTATGGAATTTTTAATGTGTAAAAAAACAGGTACAGCAATAACACAATAAAAATATAATTATGTTGATCGGAAGAAGGTTAATCCGATTAATTTATTTATTTGCGTAATATTATTTTTTTTTAAACAAAATACATTTTGATGAAAATTAGAACAGGATTATGGATGGCTGTTTTTTCAGCCTTTATTTTGCCCAATAACCTGATGGCACAAACCAGTGCGAGCGAAATAAAAGTAGCCCCCAATAACTGGTATCAACTGGACCGCGCTACTACAGGCTATTATGGAATAAGCCTTGATAAAGCCTACGACTTGCTTAAGGGTAAAAAAAGTAAAACGGTGGTAGTAGCTGTAATAGACAGTGGTATAGATACCTTGCAGGAAGACCTAAAGCCCATATTATGGACAAACCCCGGTGAGATACCCGGAAATGGTATAGATGATGATAAAAATGGCTATGTAGATGATGTACATGGTTGGAACTTTCTTGGCGGTAAGGATGGAAAAAATGTAAATGAAGATTCATACGAAGCAGCAAGGGTATATTGGAAACTAAAATCAAAATATGGAGATAAAGACCCTGACACCAGCGCCCTATCCGGTGCAGCCAAAGCAGAGGCAATTACTTATTTAAAAACAAAAGATAAAGTGGCAGGCGGTGTAAATGAAGCTGAGGTAATGATGCTGAAAAGAATTGCCCCTATTTTAAAAAAGGGTGATTCAATAATCCGAAAAGACCTGGGCAAAGAAGAGTTTAATACCAACGACCTCATTTCTTATACCCCCACTTCGCAAGAAGCAAAAACTGCTACCGCTATCTATATGAATATTGCTAAAATCAATAAGAGTAATGATATCACCAACAAACAAATTCTGGACGATTTTGATGGCCAGCTTAGAAAGGCTGATGGCGCCAATACACCACCGCCAAACTATAGAAGCGATATTGTAAAGGATAATTATAATGATATCAATGATCGCTATTATGGCAATAATGATATTATGGCAAATACTGCTACCCATGGTACCCATTGCTCGGGTATTATTGCCGCCGTGCGAAACAACGGCCTTGGTATGAATGGAATAGCAGATAATGTAAGAATAATGATGATACGTGCAGTACCAGATGGTGATGAGCACGATAAGGATATAGCCAATGCAATCAGATACGCTGTAGATAATGGTGCACAGGTAATCAGTATGAGTTTTGGTAAAGAATTTTCTCCTGAAAAAAACTGGGTGGACGATGCTGTAAAATATGCCCAAAGCAAAGATGTATTATTAGTGCATGCCGCAGGCAACGATCATAAAGATATAGATATTGAAGATAATTTTCCTAATCCGGTTTATCTGGATCAAAAAGGAAGAGCTGCAAACTTTATAACAGTGGGCGCGAGCGGCGATGCTACAAATGGCGGATTCACTGCATCCTTCAGCAATTATGGTAAAAAAGAAGTGGACGTATTTGCCCCTGGCGTAAATATATATTCTACATTGCCTGGTGGCAATAAATATGGTAACCTCTCCGGTACAAGTATGGCAGCACCTGTGGTGGCAGGCCTGGCCGCGCTCATACGTGAGTATTACCCAGACCTTACTGCAGAGCAGGTGAAGTATGTGATAGAAAAATCTGTAACACCCATAAAAGATTCTGTTTTACTGCCGGGCACACAAAATAATATGGAAGAAGATGGTAGCCCTAAAAAGGTGGCTCTGGCCGATATTTGCAAAACCGGTGGTGAGGTCAATGCCTACAATGCTATAAAACTTGCAGCGACAATTAAAGGTGAAAAGAATAGCAATAAGGAAACGCTGCCGAAACCAAAAGTGAAAAGAAAAAAAAGAGGATAAGTTCTTTGTAAATTTATTTTATATGCCGGCCAGTAATGGCCGGTTTTTTATTTTCCTATACCTAAGTTTGCAAAAAGAAATATTTCTGAGCAACAGACCACAATAAAAATAAATATATGAGGCCAGCACCGGGTTCTTTTCCGCCCTATTTTAATACTTATATCAAATTGGTTGAAGAAACAGAATTGATTACTGCACTTTTAAACCACGGCGATGTGGCCGAATCTTTTTTTTCAAAAATAACAGAAGAAAATTCATGCTACAGCTATGCTGAAGGCAAGTGGACCATTAAGGAAATACTGCAACACATTAATGATGCAGAAAGAATATTTTGTTTCAGAGCCTTATCTTTTGCCCGTGGCGAAATACAAGTGCTGCCCGGCTTTGATGAAAACCAATTTGCAGCAAACTCCCATGCCAATGATCTCAAATGGGAAAGTATATTAGATGATTTTAAAATTGTAAGAAAGGGTTCTGTTGCATTATTTAATAGCCTCAGCAATGATGACCTCGACCATACAGGCAGTGCAAGCGACTATTCAATTTCTGTAAGAGCACTTGGGTATATCATTGCTGGCCATGCTACCCATCATATCAATGTGGTAAAAGAGCGATACATTTCTCTGTAAACTTCCGCTGATACTTGTAGTAAATAAAGAAGGCAATTATACCAATAGAAAAGTTTGCGGGGACTCAATGCTATTTCAATTCGGTATAACTTTATACAAACTTATCAGGTGAAGTTATTTTCGATAGAACAAATAAGGGCATGGGATCGGTACACGATAGCCGAAGAAAATATAGCATCCATACAATTGATGGAGCGCGCTGCCGCGGCCTGTACCGGCTGGCTGGCATCTCAGTTTGCACCGGGCGCCTCTTTTGTAATTATATGTGGCAAGGGCAATAATGGCGGCGATGGATTGGCTATTGCTCGTATGCTGGTAGAGCTATCTTTTAAGGTTTCCACATTTATAATTGATGATGGGAAAGGTAAGTCTGCTGATTTTGAAATCAATCTTGGTCGGCTATCCCAAATATCGAAGGAAATAAATTTCATTTTGGATAAAAAAGATTTACCCAAGATGGATGGAGGGGTGGTCATCATAGATGCGCTGTTTGGAACCGGCCTATCCAAAAAACCGGCAGGAATTTATAGGGATGTAATCAGGCATATCAATAAAAGTACAAACTGTGTGGTAGCAATAGATATGCCATCCGGCTTATTTGCCGACCGGGAAACTGTACACCAGGAAGTAATGAAAGCCACTACTACCCTATCTTTTCAAACGTACAAGCGTGCATTTTTAATGGCGGAAAATTCAAATTATTGTGGAAGAATTGTAATACTTGATATCGGACTTTCTTCAAAATATGAACATGAAACGCATGCAGAATATGAACTGGTAGATATGCAGATGGTGAAGAGTAGGTATAAAAAGAGAAATGAATTTAGCCATAAGGGCGACTTTGGATATGCAGGCCTAATAGCCGGAAGCTATGGTATGATGGGGGCTGCCGTGTTATGCTCTCTGTCGTGCATGAGAAGTGGTGTGGGTAAACTTACCAGTACCATTCCTGCTTGCGGATATGAAATAATGCAATCAACAGTGCCGGAGGCTATGTGCATTACATCGGGTAGCCGCATTATAAAAAAGATTAAAGATTTTGAAAAATATGATGCAATGGGCATAGGCCCTGGTATAGGCAAGCATCTGGCGCACAGAATATGGCTGAAAGAATTATTTATAAATTATCAAAAACCAATAGTGGTAGATGCAGATGCATTAAATATATTGGCAGAAACGCCCTCACTGCTTGCTAAAATTCCGGCAGGCAGCATCATTACCCCTCATCCTAAAGAGTTTGAACGACTGTTTGGAGTAGCCAAAAATAGTTGGGACAGAATAGATAAGGCAAAAAAATATTCAAAGAAATGGAGCATCTTCATAATCCTTAAAGGCCATCATACATTTATAGCCACACCTGAGGGTAATTGCTTTTTTAATAGTACTGGAAATGCGGGTATGGCTACTGCTGGAGCAGGCGATGTATTGACAGGAATAGTAACGGCACTGGTAGCGCAGGGATATAGCAGGGAATCGGCCTGCCTGCTGGGTGTGTACCTGCATGGGCTGGCAGGCGATATGGCTGCCAGAGCATACACCGAGGAGGCCATGATAGCGAGCGATATTATAAAATGCTTGCCAGAAGGGGTTAAAGAAATAGCTGGCAAATAAATAAATAGGGATAAGGTGTATGGCCAATAAGGCATTGGGAAATGGGTAAAATGCTAATGGTATGTATGCGTGAGCGGGTGTACTGGATATCCTTTTTTTTTTAAAGCAAGGCAATAGTGCAGTGCAAAAAAAGATAGAAAGGGAACACGCGACCACCGGCGCTCGAAGAGGAACTGCGGTAGAGCAAAGAGCCGGTGGGCACGCCCAAAATATTTTTTTTAGTAAAAAATTCCTCTCAATTTGCCAGATGCTGCATTAGCATTATTAACTCATTTACCCTATTTTTGCAGCCCTTAAAAAAAGAAATAAACTGATTATGAACAATTTGATCTATGTAATTCCGGCAATGGGTATTGTAGGCTTATTATACACCCTTATAAAATTTGCCTGGGTAAGCAAGCAAGATGCAGGAAATGAAAGAATGAAGGAAATCAGCACGTACATAGCTGATGGTGCCATGGCTTTTTTAAAAGCTGAGTGGAAAATACTGACTTATTTTGTAATTATTGCGGCGCTACTCTTAGGCATTATGGGTTTTAGCAGTGCCAACAGCCATTGGAGCATAGCTATTTCATTTGTTTGCGGCGGTTTTTTTAGTGCACTGGCGGGCTATATAGGTATGAAGGTGGCTACGCGTGCCAATGTACGCACTACACAGGCGGCGCGATCCAGCCTTGCAAAGGCGTTGCAGGTTTCGTTTACAGGCGGCAGTGTAATGGGCATGGGGGTTACGGGCCTTGCCGTTCTTGGTTTAGGCGGCCTGTTTATTATACTCAAATTTATTTTTGCACCGGATGCACTGGCCAACAGTGTAGAAATGGAGCGTACCATAGAAATATTAACCGGCTTTAGCCTTGGAGCAGAGAGTATTGCGCTCTTTGCCCGTGTGGGTGGTGGTATCTATACTAAGGCGGCCGATGTGGGTGCCGACCTGGTAGGTAAAGTAGAAGCAGGCATACCGGAAGATGACCCGCGCAACCCTGCTACTATAGCGGATAATGTAGGAGATAATGTAGGCGATGTGGCTGGTATGGGTGCTGACCTTTTTGGCTCTTATGTAGCTACTATACTTGCTACTATGGTATTGGGCAGAGAAACGATTTCTAATGACGCATTTGGTGGAATGGCACCAATTTTATTACCCATGCTCATAGCATCTATGGGAATTATTTTTTCAATCATCGGTACTTTTTTTGTAAAAATTTCAGAGAATTCCAAACTGCATACTTCTGTAGTTCAAAAAGCATTGAACCTTGGTAACTGGGGCTCTATAGTGCTCACAGCTATTGCAGCTTATTTTTTGGTAATATGGATACTGCCGGATACCGATATGGTATTGCGCGATCATCATTTTTCGCGTATGGGAGTATATGGCGCCATCATTGTAGGGTTGGTAGTAGGTACGCTTATTAGTTTTATTACAGAATTTTATACAGCTATGGGCAAGCGACCGGTAATGACGATAGTGCGCCAATCCTCTACCGGACATGCCACCAACATTATTGGAGGCCTTGCAGTAGGTATGGAAAGCACTTTGTTTCCAATACTGGTGCTGGCATCAGGCATTTATCTTTCCTATTTTTGTGCAGGACTGTATGGTGTAGCCATAGCATCTGCAGGTATGATGGCTACCACAGCCATGCAGTTGGCTATAGATGCATTTGGCCCTATTGCAGACAATGCAGGCGGCATAGCAGAAATGTGTGAACTGCCCAAAGAAGTGCGGGAGAAAACAGATATTCTGGATGCAGTAGGAAATACTACAGCCGCCACCGGCAAAGGCTTTGCGATAGCCTCTGCAGCGCTTACTTCTCTGGCACTATTTGCAGCATTTGTAGGCATAGCTAAGATAGATGGTATAGATATATACCGTGCAGATGTATTGGCCGGCCTATTTGTAGGCGCCATGATTCCTTTTATATTTTCATCATTGGCTATAAGAGCGGTAGGCGAAGCAGCCATGGCAATGGTGGAGGAAGTACGCAGGCAGTTTCGTACCATACCGGGTATAATGGAGGGGAAAGGAAAACCTGAATACGAAAAATGTGTTGCCATTTCTACGGATGCCTCTATCAGAAAGATGATGCTGCCAGGCGCTATTGCATTGCTATCGCCTGTAATCATAGGTTTTATATTTGGGCCAGAAGTGCTTGGTGGTTTCTTAGCAGGTGCTACTGTAAGTGGTGTACTGATGGGTATATTTCAGAACAATGCCGGCGGTGCATGGGACAATGCTAAAAAATCTTTTGAAAAGGGCGCAGTAATCAATAACGAAACACATTACAAAGGATCTGAGCCACACAAAGCATCTGTAACAGGCGATACAGTGGGCGATCCATTTAAAGATACCTCAGGGCCAAGTATGAATATTTTGATTAAATTAATGAGCATAGTATCGCTAGTAATAGCCCCTACCCTTGCCCATAATTTTGAGTCTAAAATAAATACCCAAAGGCAAGAGAAACTGCAGACGCTGCAAATGATGAATAAAAACTCGGCAATGAATGCAGATAAAAACCAGTGGTTTTTGGATCCAGTGTCGAAAGAGAAAGAAGTAAAGGAATTTATAGATGTACTATCATCCGACAACATAATTAAGGCCAATACCTTTTCTGTAGCTGTAAAAAGTGATACGCTGTTTATAGATGGCATAGCCGAAGCCAAAGCGGTAGTATTAAAATATCAAAAATATATTGATAAGACAGGCAATTTTGTAACACGCGAAGCGAATCATTAATTTTTAGAGTAAGCTGGGGCAGCCTTGCCCAAAAATTTCCGAGGAAAAAGGGGGAAATTAGTGAAGTAGCGTAGAACATATTAAAATAATTAGTAACTCCGATTGTACTAATAACAATGAACGGCAAATAACGCTAAAGTGGTGATTATCAAGGCCTGTTTTTTTTGTAGGGTATCGTGTAATATCATATATTTGTGAGTTACCTGCAACCCATTTTGACATCGTACTAATGCAAGGAAGACTATTAAGACAACCATGGCTCACTTTACTGACACATGCTTTTTTTGCTTGGGTGACTATCGCCTTCTACCGCAGCATTCAACAAAGTAATGAAGTTGACCATGCCACTATTGACGTTTATAAAGTTTATGGCTTCTTTGCGGTTGCACTACTGCTGGTGTTGACCGCTTGGACAGCAATCAAGCGGAGAATATTTGTTCAATATATTTTATGCGGACTGTTTTTAGCAGTAAACAGTTGGCTTTATTTTACTGGTGTAGCCAAAGTGAAAGACCTGCCTTACCAACAAAGGTTCCTTCTGAAAAATGAAACGCCTTATCCTTTGACAGATATTGCAATATTCGGTGACACGACAATTCAAGTTGGAACGCTTCAGCCAAATCAGACAACAA
>JAFDXH010000112.1 GCA_018268075.1 Bacteroidota bacterium
ATTTATAATTCCACTTTTAATTACACATAGCCACTCACCATTCTTTCTGCCCCAAATAAAACGCATACCTTACTTTCGTAGTCACAATATTAGTTATGGTTAGAAAAATTTTATCTTCCCTCTTCTTTATTTCATGGACACTATGCGCGTTTGCCCAAACACCAAAAACATATTCTTCTTCTCAAATTTTTGAACACATCAAAAAATTGCAAGTGCTGGGGTCTGTGCTGTATGTAGCTGCACACCCTGATGATGAGAATACCGGGTTACTTACTTATTTGAGCAATGAAAAATTATATAGAACAGGCTATCTGAGTATGACGCGGGGTGATGGCGGGCAAAATTTAATAGGCGATGATCAGGGAATAGAGCTTGGCCTTATCCGTACTCAAGAATTATTATCTGCAAGAAGAATTGATGGCGCTGAGCAATTTTTTACATCTGCTTATGATTTTGGATTTTCAAAAGGCCCTAATGAAACTTTTAAAATATGGGATAAAAATAAAATACTGAGCGATGTGGTTTGGGTGATTCGAAAGTTTCAGCCAGACATCATTATCACTCGCTTTCCTACTACAGGTGAGGGTGGGCATGGCCACCACACAGCTTCTGCAATCCTGGCCGTGGAGGCATTTGATGCAGCAGCAGACCCCAAAATGTTTCCGGAACAATTTAAATATGGTGTAAAGCCATGGCAAGCTAAGCGGTTGCTATGGAACACTTTTAATTTTGGAAGTGTTAATACAGAAAGGCCTGATCAGTTTCAAGTAGATGATGGAGGATACAATCCGCTATTGGGTAAAAGCTACGGTGAAATGGCTGCAGAAAGCCGAAGCCAACATAAGAGCCAAGGCTTTGGGGTACCGGCATCGAGGGGACGGAAAATTGAATTTTTTAAAACTTTAAAGGGATCTGCACCTAAGGAAGACTTAATGGATGGTGTAGTTACAGATTGGTCAAGGACACCCTTGGTTCAGGTGGGCCTTCTATTAAGAGAAATTATCAGTACCTATTCATTTGAGCATCCTGAAAAAAGTTTGCAGCCACTTTTAAAAATTTACGATGTGCTCAAATCTGCACCCATAAGCTATTGGCAGCAGCAAAAATTAAAAGAAGTAAAGCAGGTGATAAGAGAGTGTTCCGGTTTATTCGCTGAGGCTACTTCGGCAAATATGTTTGGCGTACCCGGTGATTCTTTGAAAATTAATTTCGTGGCAGATAATCGGATGGGCGTTGAGATTTCGTTGGACTCATTAATCGTATTTCAATCTGCGATTGCAATAAATAAGAGTTTGCCAGAAAATGAAAATGTAAATGTGCCTTTAAAAATATTGGTGCCAGCTACGCAAAAAATATCTCAACCTTATTGGTTAGAGAAACCTATGAATTTAGGTAGCTATCAAATTAATGATCAGGCTATGATAGGTAAGGCACAAAATGATCCATTGGCAGCCCGCCTTACAATGAGAATCAATACAACCAGAATTAATTTTGATATTTCTATTCAATACAAATCCAACGATCCTGTAAAGGGGGAAGAATATGAGCCTCTTTTTATTATTCCGAAAATTGAAATTTACAACACTCCCCAATTGGCACTATCTATTAATAACAAGCCTGTACAGATGGGAAGTAGCCTGAAAATAAATGCACAAGAGGTAACTCCCTATACTAAAGATGTAATCCATAATAATCATGTAGTTCAAATAGATGAACCGGGGGATACCAGCTTTACAGTTAAAAATTCTGATCAACCACAACAAATTTTATGGTCAGTAAAAAGCAATGATATCACTTACAATAGATATAAAAAATTGATTCAGTATCCGCATATACCTGATATAATTTATTTTCCTGAAGCAAATTCCAAGCTGGTGCCTGTTGACTTAAAAATTGGGGGTAAAAGAATAGGATATATTGCTGGTGCTGGTGATAAAGTACCGGATGCATTATCTCAGATGGGGTATTCTGTTACCATGCTCAATCAAAATGATATCTCTGCTGATAAATTAAAAAACTTTGACGCAATTGTTACCGGAGTAAGAGCGTATAATATTTTTGAATGGCTAAATGAGGCCTACCCGGTTTTAATGAATTATGTAAAGGAAGGTGGGGTTTTATTAGTACAGTATAATACCAATAATAATATTGGCCCTGTAAAGGCAAGGATAGGGCCTTTCCCATTTACAATTTCGCGCAATAGAGTAACAGATGAAGCAGCTCCCGTATCATTTATTGATCCTAAAAATAGATTATTAAATTTTCCGAATAAGATTTCCGAAAAAGATTTTGAAGGCTGGATTCAGGAAAGAAGTACCTATCATGCTGTAGATTTTTCTCCTAATTACCATGCACTTTTTAATATGCATGATGCTGGAGAGGCTGATCAGCCCGGTAGTCTTATTTATTCAGATTATGGTAAGGGCCGATTTATATATTCCGGTCTGGTATTTTTCAGGCAACTTCCTGCGGGCGTTGCAGGTGCTTACAGGCTTTTTGCTAACTTGTTGGCAAAATAGATAATTAGCGATCATTTGATCATACGAAAAGTATAAATTCCTTTTGTTGAATATTTGCAAAAGAAATAGCAGATGAATAAAAGTGAAAAAAGATATTGGAAAATATGGTATGCTGCTTTGATTTTATTTTTAGCAGCTCAGATTGTATTTTATTATCTGGTTACTCAGTATTTCATGTAATCTTTTTCCTGTGATGAGTATTAAAAATAAAAATATTGTTGTTTGGAAAATATTGGCAGCCCTCTTCAAACTATTTATGCGTAGGTGTTTGAGTATTTCGATTTATCATTTCGGATTGGATTAAAAAGTTTTATACTGATATAGAGTTTGCTGAGGTTTGCCGGGCAATAACCAATTAAAAAATATGCTTTCCCATGAGTAATCCTGATTGGATTGTACTTATAGTAACTTTATCCATAATTATTATTTATGGTGTGTATAAAAGCCGCACCTCTAAAAATCTTGATGGATATTTTTTAAGTAACCGGGATATGCCTTGGTACCTGGTTTTGTTGAGTATAATGGGTACACAGGCAAGTGCCATTACTTTTCTGAGTGCACCAGGCCAGGCTTATACAGATGGTATGAGGTTTGTACAATACTATTTTGGCCTGCCTCTCGCAATGATTGTAATTTGTATTGTATTTGTTCCGGTTTTTAATAATCTAAAAGTATATACAGCGTATGAATTTTTGGAAAGGAGATTTGACCTAAAGACCAGAACACTCACTTCTTTTTTATTTCAGGTATCACGAGGCCTTTCTACCGGAATTAGTATTTATGCACCATCATTAATACTTAGCTCGCTTCTTGGTTGGAATATTTATTATACCAATATTATAATGGGGGGAATGTTGATTATCTATACCGTAACTGGCGGAGCCAGAGCCGTTGCTCATACACAGAAATTGCAATTGATGATTATAATAATAGGAATGTCTATTGCGGGTTACCTTGTTGTAAAATATATGCCAAGTGGTGTAGGATTTTTTGATGCCCTGCATATTGGGGGCAAGAGCGGCAAAATGAACATTATCACTTCAGGCATCACTAAAAATGGTTTTGATTGGAAGGATAAATATAATATTTGGAGTGGAATTATAGGCGGCTTTTTTCTTGCACTATCTTATTTTGGAACTGATCAAAGCCAGGTAGGCCGATATCTTACTGCACAAAATAATCGCCAGAGTAAACTAGGGTTGTTGATGAATGGCCTTGTAAAAGTGCCCATGCAGTTTTCGATTTTATTATTAGGAGTTTTAGTTTTCTCTTTTTATCAATTCAATAAGGCCCCGATTCATTTTAATGAAACTCAAACTGCCCGTGCTCATCAAACTGCTTTTAAAAATGAATTGATACAATTAGAAACTGCATACCAGGCTTTACCCTTGTCTGCTGCTGCAGACCGGACTACGATACAGCAGCAATATCGAACCGCATTAAAAGCTGCCTTGCCTGGTGAAGATATAAATGATACAAATTTTATCTTCCTTAGGTTCGTAATAGATTATTTGCCAAAAGGATTAGTGGGATTATTAATTGCGGTAATCTTTCTGGCAGCATGGGGTAGTATTGCTGCAGCTTTAAATGCACTTGCTTCTTGTACTGTAGTTGATTTTCATAAGCGCTATATAAAAAAATCATTAACGCCCAAGGAAGATTATCGCATCTCTAAATTATATACACTTTGCTGGGGAATATTCTGCATACTTGTTGCCCAGTTTGCCAGTAACATTGGAAACAGCCTGATAGAAACCGTAAATATTTTAGGATCCTTATTTTATGGTGTTATATTAGGTATTTTTTTAGTTGCTTTTTGGATTAAAACAATTAAAGCTAATGCACTTTTTTATAGTGCTATCGTGTCAGAATTATTTGTCATAGTAATTTATAAAGCAGATTTGATATCATTCCTTTGGTTGAATGTGATTGGAGCAATCCTCGTTATTATAATTGCAGGTATTTTTCAGTTTCTCAAAAACTTTAAGATGGTAGCCTGATTTATTAATTTGTTGGCCTACATTGATTATTTTTTAGGATAAGGTATTATCTTTCCGATATTAACTGATTATTAAAACCAGAACATGCCTCATCCTTTATTTAGAAAAAAAAGTATTACTGCTATTCTCTCTGATGCACAATCAGGATTGTCGGATAGCACTCATTCTTCTTCTGGGTTAAATAAGGTATTAACAGTGCGAGACCTTACTGCCATGGGAATTGCCGCTGTAGTAGGTGCCGGCATCTTTTCTACCATAGGCAATGCCTCTTTTCATGGCGGGCCGGGTGTGTCACTTTTGTTTATACTTACTGCAGTTTGTTGTGGATTTTCTGCTTTATGCTATGCAGAGTTTGCCTCACGAATACCCGTAAGTGGTAGCGCATATACTTATGCTTATGCTTCTTTTGGTGAATTGATAGCCTGGATTATCGGATGGGATTTATTAATGGAATATGCAATAGGAAATATTGCTGTAGCCATTTCCTGGAGCCAATATTTTGTAAACCTTCTTGAAGGATTACACATTCATTTACCTGCCTATATCACTACTGATTATTTAAGCGCTTCCCGGGGCTTTAAAGAAGCCACTACCCAATTGGCAGGAGGCGCCTCATTAGAATCTCTTACTTCAACTACAAGAGGCGCCTATCAGGCATGGATAAACGCACCTCAGATAGGCGGGCTGCGCCTTATTGCAGATATTCCTGCACTGGCTATCGTATTTCTGATTACATGGCTGGTTTATACGGGTATAAGAGAAACCCGGCGCGCCACTAATATGATGGTTGTTTTTAAAATAGTAATTTTAATCGCTGTCATTGCCATAGGATTCTTTTTTGTAGCGCCTGAAAATTGGAGCCCCTTTCTGCCTAATGGATTCGGCGGTATGATGAAAGGAGTGTCTGCTGTATTTTTTGCATATATAGGATTTGATGCTATTTCTACAACTGCAGAAGAATGTAAAAACCCGCAAAGAGATTTACCTCGCGGTATGATCTACTCATTAATCATTTGTACAGTCCTTTATATTTTAGTTGCTTTGGTACTTACAGGTATGGTTTCTTACAAAGAATTGGAGGTGGGCGATCCACTTGCTTTTGTTTTTAAAAGGGTAGGGCTTGATCAGATAAGTTATATTATTTCCTTTAGTGCCGTGATTGCCACTGCCAGCGTATTGCTTGTTTTTCAAATGGGGCAGCCAAGAATCTGGATGAGCATGAGCCGCGATGGATTACTTCCTAAAGCTTTCAGCCGCATCCATCCAAAATATAAGACTCCTTCCTTTGCTACCATCATTACAGGATTATTTGTAGCAGTACCTGCATTGTTTTTAAATCTTACAGAGGTAACAGACCTTACCAGTATTGGAACCTTATTTGCGTTTGTGCTTGTATGTGGTGGTGTTCTACTTTTGCCGGAAAGACAGCCGGGAGAGGCTGCACCAAAATTTAAAATACCTTATATCAATTCTCAATTTATTGTTCCGGTATTGTTTATTACAGGGGTCATTATTTTTTGGCAAAATTTTCTTGGGTTGTTTAATTTTCATGAAACGTGGGATGTATTTCGTGATAAGTTGCCTTTCTTTCTCTTTGTGATACTTTCTATTGCTATTACAGTAGCCTCTTTTTTAAAAAAACTTTCACTAATACCGGTATTAGGATTGGCAAGTTGCTTTTATTTAATGACTGAGTTAGGCTATACTAATTGGCTACGATTTATTATCTGGCTTATAATCGGGCTTGTAATTTATTTTCTGTATAGTAGGTATCATAGTAAATTAAATAACCAAAAAATTATCTGATAAATTTGGCGCAATCATTTTCTGATGACGATTGGTACAAGGTATTAAATGCATCTTAAAATGAAATGTGTTTTCTCTCTTCGTGTCACTCTGTGTCCCTCTACTTTTTTTGTTGCACAGAGTATCATGGAGAAGTCACAGAGAACCACTGAGGTTTTTTCCTCCGAGCCATTCTGTGTTTCTCTGGTTTATCTCTGTATAATATTTTTTTATTACCCTAAGTATTTCTCTTATCGAATCGCTTTGTTTTATAATTTTCTAATGCTCTACAATAAATTGCCTTTTACTTCGAGGACAGGGTATTTTATTATTTTTTGTAAACAAGTACCTTTGATTAATGAAGTACCAGATAGGCGATACCGTTCTTTTATTACATTCCAATGAGGAGGGCGAAGTAGTGGAACTACTTAATGATCAAATGGTAATGGTAAATGTAGGTGGAGTACAATTTCCGGTATATATGGATCAGATTGATTTTCCTTATTTTAAAAGATTTACCGAACAGAAAGTATTTCAGCCGGAAAAGAAGAATGTTTTTATAGATAATATTCCTAAAGAAAAAAGGATTGATTCAAATAAAATAAGTACTGGTATGTGGCTGTTGATGCTGCCGGTATTCAGCAAAGATGTTTTTGATGAAGACATAGTTTCTTATTTTAAAATTTACCTTCAAAATCAAACGCAGCAACATATCAGGTTTCGGTATAATGTCCGGTTTAAAGGCCTTCCCGGCTTTGCTCTTAATAATGAAGTTGATTCATTCAAAGACTTTTATCTGCATGATATACCCTTTGAGGCATTAAATGATGCACCAAAGTTTGAATTTGATTTTGAGCTTTCCAGACCTGATAAAAAAAAGGCAGCACATGTAGAATCTATATTTAAAATAAAGGCAAAACAATTATTTCAGCGAATAGAAGAAATGAGAATGAAGAATGAGCCTTCAATTTCTTTTTTACTTTATGAAAATTATCCTGATAGTTATGAAGAAATAATTCCTGAGTACAAATTTAAACAGGTTGCAATGTATGATGCCACTAAAATAAGAGAAAGGCTTGCACCAGCTCGTTCTGTCATAGATCTGCATATAGAAAAGCTTTCAGATCGCTGGCAGGGACTGAGTAACTTTGAAATATTATCTATTCAATTGGATACTTTTGAAAAATATTATCAACTTGCCGTAGCACACATGCAGCCCAATCTTATAGTGATACATGGTGTAGGCACAGGTAAATTGCGTAATGAGATTCATGATCGGCTAAAAATGAAGAAAGAAGTGAGAACGTTTGCCAACCAATTTCATTCAAACTTTGGTTTTGGGGCTACAGAAATATTTTTTCAATATTAAAATCTATATTTCTTTATAGGCCAATCTTTTTTCATCATGAATCGAGGGGTTTATACAAATTTTATTTACTTAATATTCTTAAGTGCTATACGGAAATAATAGATGGTATTTTACCGATAGTAAGGATTGTTTGGCAAAATATTATTTAAATCCCGTATTATTCAATCTGCTTACTTAGAAGGGTTTCAAATTGTCGCCGGTTCGTGGAACACGAACCGGGGCGGAGGCTTTGTTGCGCCTCAGAGCGGGATGAATTTGAAATGCACCCACTTAGAATGACTACGCTTGGAGGTTTTTGTGGCATTTATCCTTTTCTTCAAAACTTCGGTATTTTCGCAAGCTACAAACTGGGTTATCGCTTCCATATAATGTGGGGGAGGAAAGTCCGGCCAGCAAAGGGCAACACACCGGTTAACGGCCGGTCATGATTGCAAGATTATGAAGAAAGTGCCACAGAAAATTACCGTCCTAGCCCTATTGGCTCGGATAAGGGTGAAAATGTGAGGTAAGAGCTCACATCCTGTAATGGTAACATTTCAGGAGGGTAAACCTTGTGTGCTGCAATGCCACGTATATTCCGGACTGCCATAGTGCAGAATGAGCGGCCCGCTCAAAACTGAGCTGAAAAGCAAAGTGCCGGAAAGGGTAGGCAGCTAAGATTGTTGCAGTAATGCAGCAGCAAGATAAATGATAGCCACCTGCAATTATGCAGGAAACAGAAGCCGGCTTATAGGTTTGTAGAATATAGAGGTTGCTTGAAAAGGCAGCCTCTTATTTATGGAAGTATTCAAACTTTAGTACCAATACACATATTAACAAAATTGCCCTCTTTCACATGTACTTTTCATTTATCTTCGCAGGCCAAAAAAGAGCTCTTATTAATGCTTAGCAGAAGAAATATTAGGGTAAAAGTGATGCAGACTTTATATAGTCTCGAATCAGCAAATAATGAGTTGGTCAAAAATGAACTTGACAAAATTCTGGATTTGAATCTCGATCATATTCGAAAATTGCTTTCATATCTGGTATATCATTTAATTGAAATTGCACGATTTGCTGAAAAGGATGCCTTACACAAGGCAAACCGGCATTTACCTTCCTCGCGTGATCTTAAGGTGAATATTAAAATCGCCGGCAATGAAATTATCTGGTCTTTAATGGAAAATGAGTCATTCAATAAGGCCATTGATGAGTACAAAATTAAATACCTGATCAATGAAGAAATGATTCAAAAATCCTATTCTAAATTAATACTCACGGAGGTTTATAATGATTATGTGCGTGAGCAAAAGCGAGATAAGAAAGGGGAGAAGAAGATACTTGAATATATTTTTTCTGAATTCATGATAGAGAGTGAGGATTTTATCAGCGATGTGGAAGAAAAATTTATCCATTGGGATGATGATGCTGAAACGGCTATTATGCTCATGAATCTATTGCTGCAAAAGCCATCTTCATTTAATTTTAATGAAATAGTTGGCAAAGAGAAATATCAGTTTGCATCCGAATTACTTCATAGTGTTGTTGAAAAAAATGATTACTGCCTGGAGCTTATAAAACCCAAATTGAAAAACTGGGATTCTGAGCGAATTGCAGCTCTGGATATGATATTAATGAAAATGGGGGTATGCGAATTACTTTATTTCGAAACAATTCCACCTAAGGTAACTATTAATGAATACATAGACCTTGCAAAGGAATACAGTACACCCCAAAGCGGGCATTTTATTAATGGCTTACTCGATAACATTCACAAAGAATTACTTTTGGAAAATAAAATCCATAAAACAAATTTTAAAAATAGTTTTTTAAAGTAATCTTAATAGTAAAAGGTAAATAATGATGAAACTAATTTTTTTTCTACTTGGTACTTGCATAATAATTTCCTCTTGCGATATCCGCCGTAATGACGCGCAAAATGCATCAATAGCAAATGCAGGTGGAAAGGCAAATATTTTTACAGATACCACAACGGTGCAGGTAATAGATTCTGTGTACAATTTTGGTAAAGTAACTGATGGGGAAAATGTAGTATATAATTATAGGTTTAAAAATAATGGCACTAAACCGTTGGTTATTTCTCAAGCTACTGCAAGTTGTGGCTGCACAGTTCCTGAAAAGCCTGAAGAACCAATAAAACCAGGTGAAACAGGTTTTTTAAAAGTAGTTTTCAATAGCAAAGGCAGAGTGGGGCCAGTGCACAAAGAGGTTACTGTAATATCCAATGCATATCCGGCCTTTCCTGTTTTGCAATTAACAGGTGAGGTTGTTTCTCCCAATAAATAATTATTTTTATTAACCGCTGATTCAATCAGCAATACAAAACCAGTTTATGAATTTTGCAACAGTTTTTTTGATGTTAGGGCAAGGTGGCCAAGGTGGCGGTGGCTTTCAATTTATTTTTATCGGACTAATGATTTTGGTCTTCTGGCTTTTTATGATAAGGCCTCAGGCAAAGAAAGCAAAATTACAAAAGCAATTTATGCAAGGCTTACAAAAGGGTGATAAGATCGTTACTATTGCAGGCATTCATGGAATAGTAAATAAAATAAATGAAGACGGCACTTTTATGATGGAGATTAATCCAGGATCGTATATTAAAATGGAAAAAAGTGCTGTAAGTATGGAAATGTCTGCTAACCTGAATAAGGCAGCGGTAGCTACCGCTACACCAATAAAGTAAGTAGCTGAGTATAATTAGTTTTGTAATTTCCTGCTATAAAATTTAAGCTTAAAATATTGAATTCATAATTTATAATTTATAATTGCTTAAAGTAGGTCTTACCGGCGGTATGGGAAGTGGGAAAACCACCGTCGCCCGAATTTTTGAGGTGATGGGCATACCTGTATTTTATGCTGATGTAGAAGCAAAGAAATTATTAGCGGAAGATCATGAATTAAGGCTAAAGATCATCCATGCAATAGGCTCCGAAAGCTATGATGGAAGCAAGCCCAACCGGCAATATATAGCACAGATTGTTTTTAATAACCCCGAAAAATTAGCGGCACTTAACGGCCTTATTCATCCGGCAACCATTCAGCAGGCTAAAGCATGGATGAATAAGCAAACAACGCCTTTTGCTATTAAAGAAGCAGCGATACTATTTGAGAGTAACGCACACAAAGAGCTTGATTATGTAATAGGTGTACAGTCGCCGGAAGAAGTACGCATTGCTAACATTAAACAGAGAGATCACCTTGCCATTGAAGAAATCAAGGCAAGGATGGCGCAGCAAATGAACCAGGAAGATAAAATGAAGCTATGCGATTTCGTAATATTGAATGATGATTCCCATTCACTTATTGAACAGGTTTTATTAGTATATAAATTAATCTTAACTAAAAGGTAATACCCCAAGCAATTTAGGGTAAAAGGCAGGCAATTTTTTTCTGCCTGATTTCGTTTAATATTTACCTTCCTGCACATATTATAGTCCAGTTGGTTGTAGTTTTTGTGTTTTTGCCTTTCCAGGTTAAAAAGCAAGAAGGTTTTCGAAAGACACCGTATCTGTTTATAACTTAACCTGTATGCGCCTATGAAAAAGACAACTATACTTTTTGCAAGTCATGATCAAAGGAATTTAAAATCAGTAAACATTTCCACAAATCTCATTCGGTTTAGAAAATTAATCTTGCTAATAGCAGGCGCCATATTTGTTGGGCTAATGTTGGTAATCATTTTGCTTTTTGGCCAGTACCTGAATGGGAACGAGCAATTGGCGCTTCTCTCTCAAAAGATAAAATCAATGCACATTCTTGCTTCTAAAATAGATACCAATTTAGTACGTGAAAAATTTTCTGATATTGATAAGCAATTATTGCGCATTAATAATTCCTTAAAGGAAAGAGGACTGAGGGCAGTCTTTAAGGAAGGAGAAGGAGGTGAGCAAGACCACGATATAGGCTCCTTTGATGAGTTGTCCGATTTTTATGAATCTTACCTAAAAAAAATAAATTATACACTGGATTATACTCCGCTTGGGTTCCCCTTTCAAGGAGCTATCACATCTACCTTTGGGCATAGAGAAAACCCATTCGATGGCGTAGGCGTTGAAACTCATAAAGGCCTGGATATTCGTGGCCCTATGGGTGCACCTGTACATGCGATGGCAAATGGGGTAGTCATTTTTGCCGGCCCTCGTGGCGGCTTTGGAAATTGCATAATGATTAAGCATGCAAATGGATTTGAAACATTATATGGCCATCTCTCTAAAATAGTAGTTGCAAATGGACAGCAAATAAAAATTGGCGATCAGATTGGCAAAATAGGCTCTACGGGCAGATCCACAGGGCCACACCTGCATTATGAGGTGCATAAAGATGGCCAGCGCATCAATCCTCAAACATTTTTAAATTTCAATTAATATGTTCAATCAAAAAAAGGATCGTATCAAACCTTTTCAGGTAGATCAGCAGGAAATCAACACCATAATCGGAGATGGATTTGAAATCAAAGGGGAAGTGTCTGGCGTAAAAGCCATAAGAATAGAAGGTAGTATTATTGGTAATGTTCGGATAGAAACCGCAGTGATCTTAGGTGAAAAGGGTTTAGTTGAGGGCGACCTCATTGCCGGTTCAGCTATTATTTTTGGAACTGTAAAGGGCAATGTAAAAGCTTCTCGTCTGGAAATAAAAAAATCAGGAAGAGTAGAGGGTAATATAGAAACTGAAATAGTAGAAATAGAATTAGGTGCGAAATATAATGGAAAATTGCAGATGAAAAATGAAGCAGATACTGTATTGGATATTGCCTCATAGGCAATACCTCACCTATGTATAGGCGCTGTTTTAGTTGATAGTGCCAAAAAATTTTCCGATGATCCTCATCACCATTCCAAAAGAGTTTTTGGAAATTTCTCTTTTATAGAACCTATTGAATCACTTTTTCAAAAATGAAGAGTGGATGTTTTCATAGGATCATATTACCACGCTGAATTATAAATTGGCCCAAAAGTAAATGGTAAAACACGTTATGGGCTGAAAAAATAGCTGAGAGATAAGCATAAAAAAACCCCGGTTATCCGAGGTTTTTTTATTTATTAAAATATATCTATTAGAAGAAATATCTTAAACCCAATTGCATATTCCATGTAGTACTAAAAGCAGTAGACTTTTGGAAAGGCTTGGTCATTAATTGTTTGGTACCGTCCTGTGTTACTTCAGAAAGGTTGTATTTTGGAGTAGCTGCACCTGTGCTTGATTTCAATGTCAAAGGGTTATTGATTACATATAAATCTCTAATCCCCCAATCTTTATTCAGCAAGTTAGGAAGGTTTACTACATCTACTGTAAATTGAAGTGAATGTTTAGTGTCACCTACTTTTAAATAGAAATCTTGCAAGAAACGTGCATCCAGGCGATTAAACCAAGGTGTAAGTGCTGAGTTTCTTTCTGCATATTGGCCAGCATGTTTTCTCAAATATGGTGTATTAGCCAATAATTGATCGTACGCTTTTTGTTGATCAGCAACAGTGTATTTTACTGAAGTAACACCACCAACAGTTTGTGTGAAATCTTGGAAAGGGACATCAGAGCCTTTTGCATAGATATACATCAGATCAGAAGCATTGTTTCCATCATTGTTGATGTCGCCACCAATAATGTAGGAATACTTACCTTGAGCAGCACCTTCATAATAAAAAGACAATGTGCTTGCGAAGTGATTAGCATATTCTAAACGGTAAGATAAATTAGCAGTAACTCTATGTGGAATACTGTAGGCTGAGTTATATAGTTCCTCGTTGTTTGGTGTTCCTCTGTTGATAATAGACTGCCAAGCTGAGGTAGCCTGAGATCCTGGGTTTGAGCTAATTTCTGTAGCTAAGGTATAAGTGTATGATACTGATCCAAAGAAGCCTTTAGATTGGGCCTTAGCTAATTGAAATGTTGAAGCGAAAGAATATCCTTTTTTAGTGTTTTCTAAAATGATTACAGTACCACCTTTACC
>JAFDXH010000113.1 GCA_018268075.1 Bacteroidota bacterium
AACTGCTCTTTTATGGATCTCAGAAGCGAAAATTGCTCTTTCACTTTTGGACATTCTATACAATAAGCGGAGATTTAATATCTATTTGCCTTCACTGAATTACATGTTCGACAGAGCAGCCGACAGTTTGTTTTCAGATGTGCTAAGTTGCTATCAATTCGATCAACCGTCAAGTTACTTTTAACCGTTCCATCTTCATCAACATAGATTTCATAAGGCGATTTACAACAGGCACATTGTTTTTGTTGTAATTTCGCGTATTCTTCCTTGATCCATTCGGCCGTCACGAACGTATTGGCTTTCCATGTTCGATCGGCTAGTTTATCTTGTGTTTTGTATCCTTCAACTTTCTTCTCAAAATATTGTTTAACTCTTGATCTGGTTAAATTAGACACATCATCATCTGAATGTTTAAAGATTGTCACATTGTTAAAGTCTGTTGCTCGAGTTAAGGCAGTCCAAACAAAATATCGATCAACATAAGGCGTGTTAATATCAAATATTGTCATTGGCTCATCAATAGAAAGTCCTTGTACACTGTGGCAGGTGTTGGCATAAGAAAGAATGAAATGGTCAAGCATAGCAATAGGAAAAGTTAGTGTTGTATCTTCGACAACGTCTTTCACGGTGAATGTTTCTTGACTGATGAAAGTAATTTCATAGGTGTAATTCTTAAATAATCTGACTCCTTTTTGTTGCCAGTGCTTTTTGCAAGTCAATTTCAACCCTTTCCAATAGTTAGTGGTCTTCGACTTCTTGCCCTCTACCTGAGTTATTGCAACATGATTTTTTGGGGTCTTAACTAATTTCTTATGAACATGAGTATTAACTTGTTGGTTCCTGAAATTAAAATAACAAATGTTTCTCTTCGACTTGACGTCGGACATGCTGGTTATTATTTTGAGTCCAAATTGCTTGAGTGTTTCCATGACATTCTTTTTCCGATTGAAGACATCGGCCTTGAGTTGGGCAAGCTTCTTTCTGTCATCATCTGACTTCAAACGTTTGTTGATCTTGAGTGTAAGTTGGTTGGGAAACATGCTATTGACGCAGTGATTGAGGTATTGTTGTGGGTTAGAAATATTGGTGGCGTGCGAGTTGAAGGGCTGTAATTGGTCAGTATCACCAGTCGCGAAGTATTTTTTGTCCGATTTCTCTCTCATAAAAACATCAATCATTTTTAAAATATGTGGTGGATTCATCATGATCTCATCAAAACATATGCAGTCGTACTCTTCTACATTGAAAGCCTTGTATCTGGAGTACTCCTTGCCTTCTCCAAAGAATCCAAGAAGCATATTAAGGGTGATCGCATCGTGTCCTTTTGAACGGGTTTCTTGTGCCAAAGTATTAAATGGAGTCACGAATAAGATTTTTTTTCCAATATAATTCAATACAGAAGTCGTCTTGCCAACGCCTGGAAAATCCCCCCAAATTCCAACCCTTCCGTGTTGATCAAAGACTTTATTAATTTCATTCGTATCATATTCATCTTTTATTTTGATCACATTAACATCTCGTTTTTTGATTGCGAACGGTGTATTCACGACTTGTGCGACCTTATGATTTGTGCAAAACTTCCCACTTTCAAACTTGATTCCGCCTCTTTCTCCTGGGTTAAATTTAAAGAGTTTATCAAGTTTGGCTCTTGATTCTGTCAACAATATGGCATCTGTTTTAATACCAACTGGCTTTAAACCTTTGGAAACAATTTCATTGAATAATTCAAACATCCTAATTGCCATGTGATCATAAATCATTTCTTTAACACATCTAAACCCTTCTACAAGTTTCTCTTTCTTTTCAACAATCAAGAAATGTACTTTTTGACCTGCCTTCATTACGACTGTAGTTGTGTTCAATGGGTTTTCAATCCCGAAATTAAACGGGTCATCTTCATTGTTTACAACAACACGCTCGAAGTATTCCATAGAATGTATCCTGCCACCAAACTTGAACTGGTAATATTGTGCTTCCGCGAAATTATCAAAAGCTTTACAGACATGTGCCGAGTTGTATTTCTTTTCTGTGAGTCCTGTTGTCTTGTTAGCGATGAATTTTTTATGTTCCATTGAAAGTTTCTCATTATTGAATAACTTCTCAACAGCACCTTTAAAATTGACTTGCTCCAATCTTGAGGGTCTTCTGAACGCGTGAATAACAAATTTGATCTTTGCCTCTCTGGCTTTCTTGAGACGAAGCCCAGTACATCGAAAATACTTTGTGGGAAATAATAAAGTGGTTGCGAGATCTGATTGTTGGACCTCGACACAGTACATATTTAAATCTTCAATTTCATGGTCATCGTAAGGCTGGTATTCATCAAAATAGCCAAAGACTGGGACTTGATTAATTTGTTCAAGACATTTCGAATAGGCCTTCACTGTATCAATGGCATTGTATGTTTTATCTTGTTCAAACTTGTCAAAAAATCCAGTCGTTGGCCCCATTGGGTATTGTTCTTCGACGTCAATAACAGATGGTGGATAGTCACTTAAGAGGCTTTCTTTGATAATTTTGGAATAAAACTCATCATCCGCTTTATGATATTCGTTGTACATGTCTTTATCGTTAATTTCAATCATGTTCTCTTCAGGGGCTGTATTGTCTGCGTTCTCAATGGTGCACATGACCTTGTTGACTTTGAATCGAAGAGCCACAATTTGACCAGCTGCAAAAGTGATTCCTGCTGTGTATGATTTTTCTCTCATTTTCATGAACAT
>JAFDXH010000114.1 GCA_018268075.1 Bacteroidota bacterium
ATATTTCCCGGGCCTTTGCTACTGTATTGTCGGTACAATTATTATCAACCAATATTACTTCTGCAAGGCTATTGACAGGTAACTGTTGAGTAATCAGGCTTTGTAAGGCAGCCTCAATTACCGCCTCGCTATTATAGCAGCATACAATAATCGAAATACCATCTTTGCTCATTTAAAAAAAGTTGAGCAATATTTTTTTATAACTTTTATATTCATCCGAATGCTATCACTCAGTAAAATGGCATGCCGCAATTGGTTTCTGGCTCCTCTTTTTTGCCCCAAGGCAAGTAAATGATCTGCCATTTCCATTGCATAATTGGCGTAGTAAGCACCCGAAATCATTTTTGCTTTTTTACGTTCCGCCTTGCCTGGTGCATAGCCCGAAATTATATGCACCGCTCTTTTGAGATCTTTTATATTTTCGCCAGACAAAATGTATTTACCCGAATTAGAACTTGTATGTATGCGATAGCCGGCCAATACTTCATTTACAAAACCTACCGAAAAATGTTTACCAATTCTTGCCCACATTTCCCAGTCTTCGCACCAGCTTAGCCGTTCACTAAAGATTCCGATGGTTTCATATACTGTTCGTTGAACTACTATAGAAGGTGTTTGTAACATTTGCCCATTACATATTTGAGGAAAAAAATTATTGAACGGACCACTGTGCTGTTGATAAGCAGTAGAAGTATTGGTTATTTCATTTTGCTCATTAATAAAATTACATCGGCAGAACGCCGCCATCAATTGTGGGTATTGAATAAACAAATTACTAAATGATTGGTAAAATCCGGGGTAAACCAGGTCGTCGCCGTGAAGCAAATGAATATATTTTCCTTTAGATAATTGCAAGCAGGTTTTAAAATTGGCGGTATGCCCCACGTTTTTGGATTGTCTAAAAAAACTTACTCTTTCCCTGCCAATACTTTTAACTACCTTCTCAATATCTTCTGTACTACAATCATCCACCACCACTATTTCCATTTGTTCCTGAGGCAGCGCTTGCTGCATTACAGATGCTAATGTTTGTGCCAGAATATGTGCATTGTTGTGGGTGGGTATCATTACCGACCATAAAGGTCTCTGAATACCATCTTCTAATTTTTTTAAGAGTATATTTTTCAAGACTTGCCGCCTTTTATCCGTTGGTAAAAATTATCCATTTTTTTCCCAAGTCGTATAAAAATCCGCCTATCATTTTCCTGAAGCAATTTATTTTCGTGAAGTAATTTTTCTACTGGTAAAGGAACCATTTCTTTCCAAACCTGTTTCATTTGCTGCATGTAAAGTTCCATCTGCCTACTGCTTATGCCATCACGTTTGTAATGAACCATTACTTTATCAATATGGCAGAAATCTTTTCCTTTAAGAAAGGCGTTTAAATAAAAAGCATAGTCTGCTACCAATCCATATTTTTCATTATAATTTCCAAGCTCATCAAATAGTATTCGTTTTATAAAGGAAGCCTGGTGATTCAAAGTCCGCTTCTCCAGAAAATTCAGATCAAGTACAGGTGCATGTTGCTGAATGGTTTGTTCCCCATTTTCAAATTCAAGTAAAATATCACCGTAATAAATGTCGGCCTCTTGCTGTAAAATAATTTCAAAAGAATCTTTTAGTACCTCTTCATTTAATAAAAAATCGCCACTATTCAAAAACATCAAATACTCCCCATATGCGTTCCTTATCCCTTTATTCATCGCATTGTAAATGCCCTTATCTTTTTCGCTTACCCAATATGCCAGCTTTTTGGAATGTTGCGCTATGTATTCTTTACTTCCATCTGTACTACCTCCATCAATAACAATATACTCATAGTCAGTATATGCTTGCTCCAATACACTCTGCATGGTTTTGTGCAAACCTAGCAGGTTGTTGAGGTTGATGGTGATGATGGAAAGTTTAGGCGCAGCAGTCATCGTATATGTTTTGTAAAACCGGCACACTATCGTTCTTCCTTAATTTATCAGCTTGCATGCTTAATTGTTCAAGGTTTTCTTTCCTAAAAGATCCATCATTCCAAAACTGAATTAATTTCTTTGAAATATCATTTATATCCTTAGGGTCAAAAACAAATTTTTCATTGCCTATAGTTTCTGGCAATGAAGTAACATTTGAACAAATAACCGGCACATTCAGCAATATGCTTTCCATAAGCGGAAAACTTCCGGCTTCATACAGTGTAGGAATAACTACTCCCACAGCCGTTTTATATAATGAGTATAAAATATTTTCTGCTACCATGCCTAAAAATGTAACTTGATTTTCAAGCTTCATTTGCTCAGCTTTATTAATAATTAATTTTCCATTTTCGCTATTAAAATTACCGGTAAATACCACATTTATATTTACATCCAACTTGTCTCTGACCCAGGCCAGCGCCTCTAATAAAAAGAGGTGATTCTTATGTTTCCATGCATTGGCAGGATATAGCAAAAATTTTTTCGTATCAGGAAATTCTGGAATCGAAATAATATCACTTTCGGTAAACCTCTCGAACCATAATTTCTCCATTTTTAAAAGAAGCACTTTTATTTTATCTTCCGGAACATTAAAATATTGAACCAGGTCTTTCTTAAT
>JAFDXH010000115.1 GCA_018268075.1 Bacteroidota bacterium
CTCTACTTGGACGGTTACTAATTTATCGGGCACTATCCCTGCCAATGGATATTATTTAATTCAGGAAGCAGCCGGTACTGGCGGAAGTGTTTCTTTGCCTACCCCAGACGCCATAGGAAGTATTGCAATGTCGGCTACCGCGGGCAAGGTGGCATTGGTAAATACAACAACAGCTTTATCCGGTTGCCCTGCTTCTTCTAATCCGGCATTAGTTGATCTGGTAGGATTCGGAACAGCTACCTGCTATGAAGGTACAGGCCCTACCCCGGCACCTTCTAATACTACAAGTGTACAGCGCAAAACGCCAGGCTTTGATACGAATCAAAATGCGACAGACTTTGTAACTGGCGCGCCTACACCTTTAAACCACGATGGGCCGGATGTAACACCACCAACCATTTCAACATTATTTCCTGCTAATAGCGCAACTGATGTGGCTACTACCTTCACAGGTACTATTACTTTTAATGAATCAGTTAGTAAAGGCGCTTCAGGTAATATCGTTATCAAATTATTATCCGACAATTCTGTTGTAGAGAATATTGACATTACAGGTTCTTCAGTTTACACAAGCGGCACCACTGCAAACTTTCCGGTGCAAGGCCTTAGCCTTAATACAGGATATTATATAGAAGTAAGCAATGGTGCATTTACCGACCTCTCTGGGAATGCCTTTGCAGGCATCAGCGGTTCTGGCACATGGAGTTTTACTACTACAGCTACCCTTCCCCAAGGCTTGCTGGGCACTACTTATAATTTTAATTCATGCAGCGCTACCATACCAGATGGTTTTACTGCATACAGTGTAGCTGGAGCTGAAGTTTGGGGTTGCACTACCTTTGGTAGAAACCCAGCAGACTCAGTAAGTGCTGCTGCTTTCGAACATGCAGTACAAATAAACGGATATAGCAATGGCACCAATCAAACCAATGAAGACTGGCTTATTTCTCCGTCATTTGATTTAACATCAACCAATTATCCATTATTGAATTTTTATAGCAGAAATGCGTTTAATGGAGCGCCATTGACTTTGAAAGTTTCAACTGACTATGCAGGTACGGGTGATCCATCTCTTGCAACATGGACAGACCTGAATGGCAAATTCCCTGCTCAGGCAAGCAATGTATGGTCGCCTTCATTGTATATAAATCTCAGCAGTTTTAAATCTGCTCACACCTATTTTGCTTTTGTGTATAGAAGTACTACAGAAGATGGTGCAAGATGGACATTGGATGATATAACATTATACAACTCTGCTACACCACCGCCTGCATCACTTAGCCTGAATACAAATGGAATTCAATATGGTTATATACCGGTTAATACGCCAAGCGTTAAAACTTTTCAATTTACAGGCAATGATATTACCGGTTCGGTAAACCTTACGGCTTCAGCAAATTTCCTTATTTCTAAAACGAATAGCAACTTTACCTCCAGCATAAGCTATACGCAGGCAGAAGCTAATAATGTAAATGAAACTGTGTATGTGCAATTTACTCCGACTGTAAATAATACTAACTACAATGGAACTGTAATCATCAGCACAGCAGGTGTGAATGATACAACTATAACTCTTACCGGAAATAGTATTAATGATGCTATTACTTTGGAAGTAGTAAACTGGAACATGGAATGGTTTGGCACAACCAACCCAACACTTGGACCAGCCGATAAAGACTTGCAGGAAGCAAATGCGAAAACCATTACTGCCAGTATCGGCGCTGATCTTTATGCATGCGTAGAGGTAGTAAACGAATCACGCTTCTCCAGCGTAGTGGACAATTTAAATGCTGTATATGGTGCCAATACTTATGGCTATGTTATTTGCGATTATGGCTCTCATGCCAATCCATTCGAAAGTGGCCATGGATCTGTAGCTTTGGATGCACAAAAGGAAGCTTTCATTTATAAAAAATCTGTGATAACGCCGATCTCTACATCTGCACTCGTTACTGATGGTGTAAATACAGCAGCAGACCTGAACAATCCAGCTTATAATTATTTTTCCAGCGGAAGGTATCCATTTATGATGCTGGCCGATGTAACACTTGGTGGAATTACCAAACAGGTAAGGTTTGTAGCCCTGCATGCTAAGGCCAATACTTCGCCTACTACTACCTCATACAACAGAAGAAAATCTGGTGCAGATACATTGAACTACACACTCAATACTTTATATCCTAATGATAATATTGTATTGTTAGGCGATTTTAATGATGACCTTGACCAGAGCATCACTGCCGGATTTACTACAAGTAGTTATGTAACATTTAATAACGACCCTCAGGACTTTTTCTCCCCCACGCTGGCACTGAGCCTGGCTGGTAAAAAATCAACAGTTAGTTACAATGATATGATTGATCATGTGGAATTGTCAAATGAAATGTCAGCATATTATATGCAGAATTCTGCAGCAGTACTAACAGATGCAGCTTCGTTAGTGGCCAATTACGGTACTACCACATCAGATCATTATCCCGTTTTTACGCGTTATGCATTTGATGCAACCATTTTGCCTGTAAACTTGGTTTCATTTACTGTAAGCAAACAAAATAGTGCTGCAGTACTTAGCTGGAAAACATCGCAGGAGATCAACAGTAAATCTTTCATTGTACAAAGAAGCGCTGATAGCCGTAACTGGCAAGCAATAGGCACTGTTTTAGCTAAAGGGAATAATGCATCAGGAAACACATACACCCTTACCGATGCTCACCCTTTAACAGGCATTAATTATTATCGCTTACAACAGGTAGATAATGATGGAAAGGTTCAATATTCATTAATAAGAAATGTGCTGTTTGAACTGAAACATGCCGTGATGCTGTCGCCTAATCCTGCAAAAGATTTTGTAACAATAAGTATTGAAAGCCTCAATGGCACTGCATCTGTAGATGTATTGGATCTTTCAGGAAAGGCTGTTTACACTACAGTAACCAGTATTCCGGTTTTCAAAATAAACACATCCACATTTGCCCGTGGAAATTATATTATCAGGGTAAAAAGTGCTGATGGTGTAACCACTAAACAATTATTAGTTCAATAGTTTTTAATAAAATCAAAGTGAAGAAGTGGCTGTCTCTAAAGAGCGGCCACTTTTTTTATGATCCGTCATTAATCCTTCCTTGTAGATTCAGGTGATAAGCATTTCTCACGCAAAGCGTTTCTTTTCTGGCAGGTATTGCAGGCTGATTCTTTATTTGGAAAATTTGCTTGTTTGCAATATTTTTTCCATCTCAAATTTAGTTACCTCATCTAAAAACAAATAGCTGATTCCAAAATCGAGATTTCTGTATAATTTAGAAAGAAGCACCATAGTGAATAATAATTTATTATCCACTTTTAATACTACCTGAAACTTATCAAAAGAGAGTCCATCAATAACGGTAGTAGTAGAAACAGAGTCAATTACGGCATCCGGCATTTTATCAGCAAAGGTTTTATATAGCATAGCCTTCACACCTATAGTAGCCTCTTCATAATTGCCTTCTTTTGCTACATCATAAGGGGTGATTGTGGCATTAAAATAATTGAATTGATCCTTAGTAGCACTAATCAAAGTTTTGGTTTGAGATATATCTATCTGCAGATTGTTCGATTCTTCCATCGCTTTCTTACCCTTCTCATTTATTTTTTCATTTTTTAATGAATCTATAATCACAAAATCTGAAGGCAGGTTTATAGTCCAGCCTACTTCTTTAAATGTAAACCTCGTATTCTGCTGTGCATAAGAAATTTTAAAACTCAATAGCAAAAGAAATAAGGGAGCTATTTTCATGAAGAAAGAATTAATAAATAAAATTGATAACTTTTCTGCTCTTAAAAAATGTTTGCGGAATTACACGTGTTACTTATTTCCCTGCTGTTACTGTGCCACTCCCAGCAATGTGTATTTCAGGGTTCTGCGGATTGCCATAATAGGTAACATCACCACTGCCTGACACTTTGGTTTTTAGGCTTACGCTGGCATATACCTGAGAGTCGGAGCTACCACTTATTGAAAGATCAACATTCTCTGCTTTAAGGTTTGCACATTTTATTTCTCCACTACCACTCATTCTGCATTCAAAATTTTTTGTACTGCCTTCAAGATTGATATCACCAGATCCACTACCGGCAAACTTGATAGTTGGCGCATCTACATTTGCTGTAATATCGCCTGAGCCACTGATCGAAAATGAAATTTCATTGTCACTTTTCAAAATCCCATTGCTCTTAACATCTGCAGAACCCGAAATAGATACACTATTAAAAGCAGGTGCTGTTATAGTTACTGTAGCATGGTCGTCATTGATATCATAATCATTTTTATAATGAACCACCAATACCCCATTCTTTACCTCTGCCACTACCAATGGAATTAAATTTTCATCATTTTCTACTGAAACATTAAAATCGTTTCCTTGTATGATCACCAGATTTATAGACCCACTGGTTTTAACGCCTGTAAAGCCCGTGATTTTCCTGTTTTCAGATTTAATATGACCATTCCCTGTCACATACCGTCCGCCTGCAATATTACAGCCCGTAAAAATAATGGCAGCGCCTAACAACAACTTATGAATTTGCATAATAATATTTTTAGATGTGGTGCAATTTACAATCCTTAGTTAATCTTTTTACCTTCGTGCACTTATGATGGAAAAAATAATAATTCTTGATTTTGGGTCACAATATACCCAATTGATCGGAAGAGCCATAAGAGAGGCTGCAGTATATTGCGAAATCATCCCCTTTAATCAGGAGATTGACTATTCTCAAAATATAAAAGGAATCATACTTTCAGGCTCTCCCTTTTCAGTAAATGAAACAAATGCACTGAAGGTGGATGTAGAGCGATTAATCAACTTTGCCCCAGTGCTTGGCGTTTGTTATGGCGCTCAGCTATTGGCCAAACATTATGATGGGGTTGTAGAAAAAAGTGAAAAAAGAGAGTATGGGAGAGCTATATTGGACATTTTGAATAAAGATGAATTATTTAAAGATATAACTCCCTTTTCGGACGTTTGGATGAGCCATAGTGATACAATCACCCGGCTACCTGCATCTTTTTATATAAGTGCAGCCACAGAATCTATTCCTGTTGCGGCATTCGGAAGTAAAAATTTTAAGTACCCGGTATTTGGCCTTCAGTTTCATCCTGAAGTGTACCATTCTACAGAGGGAAAAAAAATACTACAAAATTTTATAACCTTATGCGGATGCCTACGCGACTGGACACCTGCACATTACATTACAGACACTATAGCAAGCTTAAAAGAAAAAATTGGTGACAAGAAAGTAATAATGGCACTAAGCGGTGGTGTAGATTCTACAGTTGCAGCCACCTTAATACAGCGAGCTATTGGCAATAACCTGTTTGGGATATTTGTAGATAATGGTGTACTACGCAAAAATGAATTTGAACAGGTAATAGCCTCCTGCAAAAGTGCAGGATTGAATATAAGCGGAGTGGATGCAAGGCAATATTTTTATACTCACCTTGCTGGTAAGGCCGACCCAGAGGAAAAGCGAAAAATAATCGGTAAAGGATTTATTGAAATATTTGAGCAGGAGGCCAAAAAGATTTCAGGTATTGAATTTCTGGGGCAAGGTACTATTTATCCAGATGTGATTGAATCCGTTTCAGTACACGGCCCTTCTGTCACTATAAAATCGCACCATAATGTAGGCGGGTTACCGGAAAAAATGAACCTGCAATTAGTAGAGCCCTTACGCGCTTTGTTTAAAGATGAAGTAAGAAAAGTAGGCGCCGAATTAGGGCTACCAGCAGAATTATTGAACCGCCACCCTTTTCCCGGGCCTGGATTGGCTATCCGCATCTTGGGTGAAGTGACTGAAGAAAAAGTTAACCTATTACAAAATGCAGATGCTATTTTTACTCATGCCCTAAAGAAATCAAATCTCTATGCAACGATTTGGCAATCTGGTGTTATCTTACTACCTGTAAAAAGTGTAGGTGTAATGGGCGATGAGAGATCTTATGAATTTACAATAGCACTTAGAGCTGTAAATTCAGTAGATGGGATGACGGCAGACTGGGCGCACCTTCCCTACTCATTTCTTGCAGATGTAAGTAATGAAATCATTAATAATGTAAAAGGAATCAATAGGGTAGTTTATGATATCAGCAGTAAGCCGCCTGCAACAATTGAATGGGAATAATGTTTTTGAAAAATGAATCTCCATAGACTTATGAAAATATTTTTTTTACCGCTTTATTGTACCCTGTTTTTTTGCACAGCTTTCGGGCAAGACCACGCCAATGATATTAGCACCGCCTCTACAATCAGAGTAGCTGTAGTAGCGCCCCTCTATATAGATTCTATTTTTACAAAAGGGCAATTAAAAAATTTTCGTTCAATTCCTAAAATTACTATGCCCTCCCTTGATTTTGTACAAGGCGCCGAGATTGCATTAGACACCATTGACCTTAAAGGCAAGAAAGTAGAGGCTCATATTTTTGATTCCCGATCGTACGACAGGCCACTATCATGGCTTATCAAGAATGGCGCACTACAACAAATGGACTTAATCATTGGTGCTGTAAAAGAACCCGAATACAGTGTACTCGCCGATTTTGCAAAACAGAAAAAAATACCCTTTGTATCCGCAATTTATCCAAATGATGGTGGTATAAAAGACAACCCCTATACGATCATATTGAATTCTACCTTAAAGGCTCATTGCGAAAGTATATTTAGCTACCTCGTACAAAAACATGGTACTGATAACATCTATTTGGTAAAGAAAAAAAATGATAACCGTATTGATAATTATTTCCGGGAAATAAATGTAGCAGCGGGTAAAACTCCTCTGCTGAAAATAAAAACAATTATGCTGGATAGCAGCATATCATCCTATGGCCTTGGCGCCCTCGTAGATACTACCAAACCTGTGGTGATTATAGGTGCCAGCCTTGATGAAACCTTTTCAATAAAACTGGCCGAAGCTTGTTACCCTTTGAGTAAAACCAATTCTATTACACTTATTGGCATGCCCAATTGGGATTCTTTTAAAGATTTATATAAGAAAAAATCCTTTCCTGATTTTGCCATCAGATATACTACTCCACATATCTATGCCAAGAAAAATTCCTTTGATGATTTCTTAAAAGCTAATTACTTCAAGCTATATCGGACTGACCCAAATGATATGGCTTCAAAAGGTTTTGAAACGATGTACTATTTTCTGAATATTTTAATTTCTTACAATAAGGATGTTTTCGCCCATCTGAATGAGGATTCCTTAGCATGCTTTCATGATTTTAATTTCAGGCCTGTATTAAATACCAATAATAAGGAAATTGACTATTATGAAAACAAACATTTATACATCATGAAGATTATGAATGGAGATAGTTCGTGGGACTGGTAGGTAATAGATCATAATCCAAATACTTTATATCCTTATCTTCGCCGACAACCATTAATTACATTTATGAAGGTGTTGATAAAAAACGCCGTAATTGTTGCACCGGGAATGCCTTTCCACGGAAAAAATTCAGATTTATTAATTGAAGATGGCATTATTTCTAAAATTGCAGAAAGCATTGATACAAATGCCGATCAAGTAATTTCGGAAAACAATCTTCATATTTCTGCAGGCTGGATGGATTGCTTTGCTGATTTTGGCGAGCCAGGAGGAGAGTATAGAGAAACCATAGCCCATGGCCTTAAAGCAGCGGCATCAGGCGGTTTCACCTCTGTAATGCTGATACCAGATACCAGTCCCGTAATGGACAACAAAAGTCAGGTAGAATATTTAATACAAAAAAGCACTGAATCCCCGGTAGATGTATATCCTATAGCAGCAGTTACTAAAGGGCTAAAAGGCAAGGAATTGAATGAGATGTATGAACTTTTTACAACAGGCGCCATCGCTTTCTCCGATGGGTTTCAGCCAATTCAAACATCAGGTATATTACAAAAAGCCTTGCAGTATGTATTACCATTTAATGGCACCATTATACAATTGCCTAACGATGAAACGATTGGCAAACATGGATTGGTAAATGAAGGAGTTTATTCTACCCGCCTTGGGCTTTCCGGCAAACCGGCTTTATCAGAAGAATTAATGGTGGCCAGAGATATAGAATTATTAAGATACACCCACTCTGCATTGCATTTTACGGGCATTACTACTAGAAAATCATTAGAGCTAATTGTAGCGGCTAAAAAAGATAATCTTCGTGTAAGCTGCTCTGTTACCCCTTATCATTTATACTTTATTGATGAAGATATTGCAGACTATGATACCAATCTGAAAGTGAACCCGCCTTTGCGTACTGCAGATGACAGACAGGCGCTAAGAGAGGGCGTAATAAAAGGCGATATAGACTTCATATCGAGCCATCACCAACCATGGGACTGGGATCATAAAGTGTGTGAATTTGATAAGGCAGCCTTTGGTATGGAAGGTTTAGAATCTGTATTTGGTGCTTCTTGCGCCTGTGGTATCACCGCAGATGATTTTATAAAAATGCAGACAGAAAACGTTCGCCATGTTTTCAACTTACCAGTACCACTGATTGCAGAAGGTGAAAAAGCCAACCTTACGTTATTTGCACCAGATCAAGAGTTGGTATTTGCAGATAAAAATATCCTTTCTAAAAGCCGGAACAATGCCTTTATCGGGAAAACCCTTCATGGAAAAGTGTTTGGGATAATTAATAAAGACAGGTTATTTTTGACTTAAAATGTTTATCATGGAAAAAACAATAACACCGGTATCCACAAAGGGAGTTCTAATTGCCCTTTTATTAATAATTCTGGCATTAGCCACTTTTTTTCTTGACTTGAAAAAAAACAGCCCAATTCAATGGTTGAGTTATGTAATCTTTATTGGAGGTATCATTTGGTCTATCACGTCCTATGGCAAGCAGATAAATTATAATGCCACCTTCGGAAATTATTTTGCCCATGGATTTAAAGTCTCAGCTTTGATAACAGCTTTCATGATAATTTTTATCATTGTTTTCATTGTATTGTTTCCTGACTTTAAAGAAAAGGCAATGGATGAAGCAAGAAAGGCAATGGCAGAAAAAAATAATTTAACTGAAGAACAAATAAATCAGGCATTAGACATCAGTAAAAAGTTTTTTATGGTATTTGCAGTTGGCGGTACACTACTTGGCTATCTTATAGCAGGGGCCATAGTTTCATTGATAGGCGCTGCTGTTACCAAAAAACAACCCAACCAATTTTCAAGCGACATTAATACTATTGGCCAATAATGGATCTTTCAATTGTAATCCCGCTTTTAAATGAAGATGAATCCCTGCCCGAGTTGGCAGATTGGATAGTACGCGTAATGGATACCCATCATTTTACTTACGAAATAATCATGATAGATGATGGTAGTACCGACTCTTCATGGAGCGTAATTCAAAAATTGCATCAAAGCAATCCCAAAATAAAAGGAATCCAATTTCAACGGAACTATGGGAAGAGTGCTGCACTAAATGAAGGTTTTAAAATGGCGCAAGGCGAAGTAGTAATCACTATGGACGCCGATATGCAGGATAGCCCCGATGAAATTCCGGAATTACGCAAAATGATATTAATAGATGATTATGATATTGTAAGCGGATGGAAAAAAAAGCGCTATGACAATGCCCTTTCCAAAAATATACCCTCTAAATTATTTAATGCAGCTACCAGAAAAGTTAGTGGTATTAAGCTTCATGATTTTAACTGTGGGCTAAAGGCCTATAAAAATAAGGTTACAAAAAGTATAGAAGTATATGGTGAAATGCACCGCTATATACCACTGCTGGCCAAGTGGTCTGGGTTTAGAAAATTTGGCGAAAAAGTAGTAGAACACCGTGCTAGGAAATATGGGGTTACCAAGTTTGGATGGAATCGCTTTGTAAATGGTTTTCTCGATCTGGCCTCTATCATGTTTGTAGGAAAATTTAGAAAAAACCCCATGCACTTTTTTGGATTATGGGGTACTTTATCTTTTCTCTTTGGTTTTGGTGTATTCTTTTATCTTACTATTACTAAATTTTTCTTTGACCAAACAGGCATGACGCAGCGGCCGTTATTCTTTATGGCTCTGGTAGCCATGATCATCGGTACTCAATTATTCTTAGCAGGTTTTTTAGGAGAATTAATTTCAAGAAATACAGCAGACAGAAACCACTATTTAATTGCCGATAGGATTAATTAAAAAAGATGGCTGTAAAAAAGATAATTATTATTGGCCCGGCATACCCATTAAGAGGTGGTGGCATCGCTACTTTTAATGAGCGGCTTGCTCGAGAGTTTTCCAATGAAGGCCATGATGTAACCATCTATACATTTTCTTATCAATATCCAGGGTTTCTTTTCCCTGGCTCCAGCCAGTACTCTACAGAGCCTGCACCAAAGGATTTAAAAATTTTGATAAAAATTAATTCTATCAATCCATTTAATTGGATAAAAATTGGAAATGAAATAAAAAAACTTAAGCCTGACCTTGTGATTGTACGATTTTGGCTACCCTTTATGGGGCCATGCCTCGGTACTATATTAAGAAGAATAAAGAAAAATCATTTTACCAGAGTGGTCTGTATTGCAGATAATATTATACCTCATGAACACCGGCCAGGAGATAGTGCTTTTACAAAATATTTTATAAAACCAGTGGACGACTTCATCACAATGAGCGATAAAGTCTTGAATGATTTAAAAACCATAGATCCTAACAAGAGAGGTAAAATAGTAGCCCATCCGCTCTATGACAATTTTGGTGAAATAATTTCTAAAGAAGCGGCCCGGGCTAATTTGTACCTCGACCCCCATGCGATTATATTTCTATTTTTTGGGTTCATCAGAAAATATAAAGGGCTCGACATATTGTTAGAAGCATTTAAAATAGTAATAGAAGAAAAACCAGACCATAACCTAAAACTTTTAATAGCAGGCGAATTTTACGAAGACAAAAAAAATTATGAGCCTCTATTAAAAGACCCTCTATTAAAAGAAAAGCTAATCCTGCACACACATTTCATTTCAGATGAAGAGGTGAAATATTTTTTTTGTGCATCAGATTGCGTTGTACAACCTTATAGGAGTGCTACACAAAGCGGCGTTACACCGCTCTCCTATTATTTTGAAAAACCCATGATTGTTACAAATGTTGGCGGCTTGCCGGCTATGGTTCCAGACAAAAAAGCTGGGCTCATAGCAGCACCCACACCCCAAGATTTAGCAGAAAAGATTTTGGCTTTTATAGATTTGGGCGAGCCCTATTTTACAAAAGGGATAAAGGATGAAAAAAATAAATTGAGCTGGAAAGCAATGACAGACTCTATACTTTTAAACTGATTAAAAGTATGAACCAGAGCTTAAATACAGAGAGGGCACACCACCAGCAATTAAATTATTTTAATTATTTAAAATTTTATTTACTTAATGGAAACAAATACATCAGCCTATTGGAACCAGCGATACAATGAGGGTAATACCCCTTGGGATATGAAAGCCCCTTCACCTCCAATTAAGCATTATATAGATACCATTAAGAACAAAAGTGCAGCAATTTTAATTCCGGGATGTGGCAATGCTTATGAAGCCGGTTATTTGTTAGATCAAGGATTTACAGATGTGTCTGTAGTGGACTTGTCCACCACCATTATGGCGGCACTACAAAAAAGATATGAAGGCACTGCACTAAAGGTAATTACCGGCGATTTTTTTGATTTAACAGGTACCTACGATTTTATTTTGGAGCAAACCTTTTTCTGCGCTATAGATCCCTCATTTAGAAAAGCGTATGTTGCTAAATGTTATGAACTATTAAATCCAGGTGGAAAAATTGCCGGAGTATTTTTTTACAAAAAAATGGTAGATGTTGAGCCTCCTTACATTGCCGACACAGAGGAATATATTGCGCATTTTAAAGAAGATTTTTCTCTTAATACACTTGAGCCCTGCACGATATCGGTACCGCCGAGGATGGGAAGAGAATTATATTTTGAATTTGAAAAGCGTTACTGATTGATGCTACTTTTTTCTACTAATGCGCGCCTTATTGGTAAGGCTTTTGAATAAAGGAACTACATCCGGTGAAAGGTTCAGATAAACAATAGCACCAATAAACAAGGCAGAAAAAACTGAACACTTTACTAAGATTGCTGGGAATCCCGTAAGAGATTGAAAGGAGAAATAACAAATAAAATAACAACCTGCTGCAACCAGAATAGCATAAATAGTTTTAACACTAAATGGATGCATATTAAATTTTCTTTTCAAAAAAACAAGGCGGATAGCATTATAGACAGTTAACGCAATTAGATTGGAATAACCTGCCCCTACAATCCCATAATGCTTAACCAGCAAATAATTTAAAGGCACAGCTAATGCCAGCAATATCATACCGCTTACAAATTCAAACTTCCAAAAAGTAGAAGTTCCAATAATTTGTGAATTAACTCCTGTACCCAAATCTACTACTCTGGCCATTCCAAGAAAAAAGAATACCCACTTAGAGTCTAAATAAGCAGGCTTTAACTTAAATGAGGTAACTACATCTGTGTAACACAACCATACTACTAAAAAAATCCCTAATGAAGCTATCAATAAATTAATGCCTGACCGCTGATAGATTAAGTTTATTTTTTTATAATCCTTGTCTTTCCATGCTCTTGAGAGCACAGGTATAGATGCCGCAATGGCCCCACGTTGTGGCGCCTGTACCAATCCAGACACTACACTTCCTAATGTAAATATCCCCGCCTCTGTAGTCCCCAACAAAGTCATGATTACAATAGTATCAATAAACTGGGCAATCATATAAATAGTGCCGCCAAAATAAATAAGGGTGGCCATGGCAAGCATCTTTTTATAAAACTTTCTTGTAACCCTGCTGATGGTAAAGGTAATATTGAGCGCCTGCTTCTTAATAAGGAAGCCCAAAAGAAAAAGGGCGGTTATGCCATAAGTAAATGCATAAATTTTTATAAATGAATCAAAACTATGAATGAATTGAAAACTTAGTAAAAAAATAAGTCCCATGGTGAGTACCCGAAATAATACTTCGCGAAGAAAAGTAGTAACGATGGACTGGCGTATATTCCATGCAAAAACCTCCAGCAATGAAAAGACAAGAATAGAGAAACCAAATGGAAATATCCAGGCATAATACTGAAGGAATAAGGGCGAGTTGCCGCCAAATTTCCTTACTACCAAGCCCTTGAATAATATGCCCGCCACTACCACAAGCGCAAAACCAACCATACATACAAGAAAGGTCCAGGTAAAAAGATCATTTTTTTTTCGCGGTAAATTATCCTGGAAGTAAGGGAAAAATTTATAAACTACCGATACCATACCGAGATTAGCAAAGGCAAACATAAGATTGCCTACTGCAATGAATATGCCTGTGATGGCGTATTCCGATGGCGAAAAAGGAGAACCTTGCCTTGTAAAAAGATAAGTATTAATAAACCCAATTACAAAACCACCATATACAAATATTGTAGAAACGATGCTCTGACGCCTAACCTCTGACATTAATTTATTTGAATTTGCAAATTAGGATTTTGTATTGATAAGTAGCTGCAAGGCTTTGCCAGGTTTCATTTTTCATCATGGGCTACAATTGTTTTGTGCCTACATAAAAATTTCTGTCCACCTTTATTTCACTAAGCCCTCTGGGCGCTTTTTGAAACACAGGCGTTGGATGAATAAAAACCAGTTTTCCCTTATCATTGTAAACTTTTAAAGGCATGGTAAAATGATCTACACAATTTGACCACCTGAAGAATAATTTTCCATTAACTTTTTTATATTCAAGCACCGGTATTTGAACCGTTTTTAAATATTGGTCAAAAACTTTTGAAAAATTGATTCCGGATTTTTTATTTATATAATCCTCAATTTGATTGCCGGTTACAGTTTGGTGGTAAAAATCTTTATTAAGCCCCCGTAGAATATTTCTGAATTTGTTATCGTCATTTATTATCTGACGGATCATGTGAATCATGTTGCCGGCCTTGTAATACATATCACCGCTGCCTTCATTATTAACACCATACTTACCAATAATAGGAATATCATTCACTATATTTTTCCGTACTCCTACTATATAATCTGTACCGGCTTCCTTTCCATAATAGTATTCTGTAAAAAGTGTTTCACTATAATTCGTAAATCCTTCATGTACCCACATGTCGGCAATATCTTTGGTGGTAATGTTATTGCCAAACCATTCATGCCCACTTTCATGTACAATAATGAAATCCCATTTCAATCCCCATCCGCTATGCGAAAGATCTCGTCCAGCATATCCATTTTTGTATCCATTGCCATAGGCTACCGCGCTTTGGTGCTCCATACCAAGATAAGGGGCATCTACTAATTTATATCCATCATCATAAAAAGGATAAGGCCCGAACCAATATTCAAATGCCTTCATCATGCGGGGTGCATCTTTAAATTGAATCTTCGCTTTGTTAAGGTTAGAATCTAAAACCCAATAATCCATGGTCAGGTTTCCTTTTTCACCCTTATATATTTCAGAAAAATGAACATATTTTCCGATGTAGGGTGAAATGCCGTAGTTATTAATTGGGCTCACTACAGCCCAAGTAGTGGTAGTAGTTCCATCGTCATTTATAATTTTTTTTTGCATCCGGCCATTACTTACTGTTACCAAATCTGATGGGGCTGTAAAATGCATTGAAGCTCCATTATCCGGCTCATCGCCCTGATAATCCTTGCAGGGATACCATACGCTGGCACCCAATCCCTGACAAGCAACAGCAACCCATTCTCTATCCCATTTATCCTTAGTCCAAACCAATCCTCCATCCCATGGTGGGTGAAAAGCAATATGTGGCTTACCATGATAATATACTTTTATTGCAGATGCATATTTCAGATAAGTAGATTGAATAAAAGCAACATTGCCCAATCGGGTAATTGAATCACATTTTATCCAACCATTAGTGGGTTTGTCCTTAGGGAAATTTATTGCCACTGGCGACCACCGTATCAGTACACTATCTATTACCAGTGGTTGCTGTAGATCTATCTGCATTACAGAATAATTATTCAGCACCTTATATTCTATTTTATTAAATCCTTCAATTGTACTGTCGAATATATTAAACTTTACATGTAAGTCATATTTTGTAACATTCCACCACGATCTTGCAGCTCCATTACTTCCTCTGAGTGTATCTGCATGGGTAAAAGTTTGTGCAAACGAACACCATGGAATAAAAAATATGAAACTCAATGATGCAATTATCTTTTTCATTTGGTAAATTTATTTTTTTCTAAGTCAGCATGAAGTTAAAAAAACAATTTTCTTTGAGCCAATCAATTTTTAAAAAAGAAGGCCGCGCACTTATTGCAATTATACTTTGTATTGTATTTGCCGGCTGCCATCGCAGCTCCCAATCCAGAAATATTTTCAGGTACAATGAGCAATCAGGCATTGCTACACTTGATCCCGCATTTGCAAAAAATCAATCAATTATGTGGGCAATACATCAGATCTATAATACTTTGGTACAAACGGATGATCAGCTAAATATCATTCCATCACTTGCTACCTCGTGGGAGGTTTCTTCAGATAATCTAACCTTCACATTTCATCTTCGTACAGATGTATATTTTCAGGACAATGATTGCTTCCCTGATGGCAAAGGAAGAAAAATGACTGCACAAGATGTTGTATATTCCTTTTTAAGAATTATGGATCCAGCCACAGCCAGCAGTGGAGCATGGATTTTTAATGGCCGCGTAGATTCCTTAAAACCCTTTATTGCATTAAATGATTCTATATTTCAATTAAAATTACTACGCCCCTTTCATCCAATATTGGGTGTAGTGAGTATGCAATATTGCTCTATAGTACCTCATGAAGCAGTAGAAAAATATGGTAAAGATTTTCGGCGTACACCCTGTGGCACCGGCCCTTTTCAATATGTAGCATGGGAAGAAGGACAGGCGCTTATTCTTAAAAAGAATGCACATTATTTTGAAAGAGATTCTACGGGCATTCGACTTCCCTATCTCAATGGTATCAAAATTTCTTTTCTGGATAATAAAGCCACCGAGTTTTTAGAATTTCAACAAAAGAGGCTAGATTTTATAAATGACATAGATCCCTCTTTCAAAGATGAAATCATTACTAAAAATGGTGATCTAAGGCCACAATGGAAAGGTAGGATTGTGCTAATGAAGCATCCATATTTAACTACAGAATACTTAGGCATATTAGAAGATACTTCCCTTCCTATTGTGAAAAATTCGCCCTTGAAAGATGTAAGGATAAGGCAGGCGATAAATTATGGATTTGACAAAAGAAAGATGATGAAGTATCTGAGAAATTCAATTGGAACTCCCGCTGAGAGTGGTTTTATCCCTTCTGGATTTCCTTCATTTGATTCTTCCAAAGTGCATGGATACAATTATAATCCGAGCAAAGCACTTGCCCTATTAAAAGAAGCCGGCTACCCCAATGGCAAGGGCTTAGGAGCTATCAAATTACTAACCGTTCCCATTTATGGCGACCTCGCCAGCTATATTGCAAATGAACTAAAGCAAATAGGAATTATAGTAAATGTAGAAATCATCCAAAAAAGCCTGCTTCTGGAGCAGACTGCAAAATCTGAAGCCTTATTTTTTCGTGCGAGTTGGATTGGTGATTACCCTGATGCTGAAAATTTCTTAAGTGTTTTTTATGGAAAAAATCCGGCACCCCCCAATTATACCCGGTACAATAATCCAATATTTGACCGCCTGTACGAATCAGCTCTTTCAGAAACAAATGATTCTGTACGCTATCAATTATATCAAAGAGCCGACCAATTGATGATAAAAGATGCCCCCATAGTTCCACTTTGGTACGATATGGTTATTCGCCTTGTACAGCCGTCAGTTAAAGGGTTTGCGCCCAATAGTCTTAATCTTCTGGAATTGAGAAGAGTAAAATTAGACGATTAAAAATCTTTTAATGGTGTGTTTTTAATTTATCAGAAAAAAGTTTTTTTACTTTATCTACTTTTGGCTTCACTACAAAGTGGCAATAAGGTTGTGCAGGATTGCGCAGATAATAATCAGCATGATAATTTTCAGCCGGGTAAAAAACTGTTAATGGCTCAATGGTAGTAACAATGGGTGAATCAAAAACTCCACTTGCATCCAACCATGTTTTGTATGCTATCGCTTTTTCTTTTTGCACTTCATTGTTATAGAAAATCACACTGCGATATTGTGGCCCTATATCATTCCCCTGCCGATTGATCGTGGTAGGGTCATGTGTAGTAAAAAACACTTCTAATAATTCATCAAATGAAATCAGGTTAGCATCATATTCTATTTGCAGGCACTCTGCATGGCCTGTGTTTTTATCACAAACTTGCTCGTATGTTGGATTGGGCACCTCTCCACCACTATACCCACTCGTTACTTTTATTACACCATTCAACTGCTGAAATACAGCTTCGGTACACCAAAAACAACCATTGGCAAATGTGCACAACTCTATATTTTGCTCCATCTTTTTATAATTTTTCTCTACATAAAGTTAAGCTCACCTCATCATAATGAATTATTAAATCAACTAAAATTACATTGGGGGTTGCCTTCGGCCACGCTATCCGCTACAATCTTTTTCTACCGCACAGGCCTATACAAAAAAGGATTTTCGCTGCTATCGTTAACCCGATTTTCATTACCTGTATTCAATATTATAGAAGAATAAATCTAATTACATTTGTATTCCTATTTGCTTCATCAACAGCGAAGCATTCAGGCTATTGCAAATACCGGGTTTTAGTTTGTAATCAAAAAATAATTGATCATCACTCACCTGTACATCAAAATGGTAATTTAATAAATGAGTTGAATAGGCTTCGGAGTCAGTAGCAAGTTCCAGATCATGCGTAGCAATAATGGCTGCCGCCTTTTTATCTATCAACTGATGAATCAGCGCCCGGGACCCAGTATGACGGTCTAAAGAATTAGTACCTCTTAATATTTCATCCAAAAGTATAAACACTTTTTCGCCTGCATTTACAGATTCAATTATAGACTTGAGTTTTTTTAATTCTGCATAAAAAGTAGAAGTGCTTTCTTCCAGATTGTCTGTAATGCGCATACTACTCATGAGTTTTACATACGACACTGAAAAATTTTTTGCACATACGGGTGCGCCTGCAAATGCAAGAACTATGTTTACTCCTATGCTTCTTAGGTATGTACTCTTACCTGCCATGTTCGAACCCGTTACCAGCATCAGGTGTTCATCATCAGGAATGCTTATATCATTATTTACCCTTTTGCCCGGCGGTATCAAGGGGTGCCCTATTTCATTCCCTGAAATAGAAAAATAATTATCCAAAACATTAGGGAAAGCCCAATCAGGATGATTAAAATGCAAAACCGCAAGGCTGCCCAATACCTCAAAATGCTTTAAAGCTTCTAACCAAATTTTTACACGCACTTTATTTTCCTCCTTCCATTTTTCTAAATCAAGCGCCTGTTGCAGATTCCACAAAAGCAATAAATTCAAAGGTGCCGACAATACCATATTGTACCTAAGATCGAGCCGGCTCAGAATTTTTTTCAGAAGGTTCAGATTTTTGCCGGCACGCTCAGAATCCTTGCGCACAGAATTGGCTAAGGTTTGCAATAGCTCACTTTTAAAATTCCTTTGTTCTATTTTAATAATATTTTTTTCAAATACCTGGAACTCGCCCGTCACGTTTGATAATTGCTCATGAAGTGGCGCTACATATTTATTTATCTGGTAGGCGATAATGGCAAAAACAAGTAATCCGGAATAAAAGATAGTGCTACCAATAAAATTAAAAATGTACCCGGCTACAATAGCTAAAATAATTGCAGGCAGCAAATATCTAAGCCAACTCCAAGGCTTAAACTTTGAGAATGTTGGCGGCTGTTGTAACCATTTTTCCAACCGTGCAATCGTCTTTATTTGAATAGGGCCCTTTCTTCCATTTGCTTGTAGGTCTTGCAGCCAAATGATATCTCCAGATAATTCTATGACAGCTTGTTGCCTTTCCACGATTTTTTCAAAAGGCACCCCATCCATTAAATGATTGGCTAATAATAATTCTGCTGGCTCTGAGGTAGTTCTGTTTACATATTGAAATAAAGAAGCTCGCCCAAAAATATCCAGATCATTAATATAAGGATGATCCTTACTTGCATGAGAAGCACCATCTGGCCTGCTATAAAAATCACCTGCCAGATTTTGAATTTCTTCTTCATTTATTGCAATTAGCTGATTGAGGTGGGCTATTGCATGTTGCGTATTCAAATCTATAAACACCAACCTTACAAAAAGAATAAGGAAAATTATCAATCCGATTATTGCATATATCACCCCTACATTCCATAGCAGATAGAAGAATACAAAAATTCCGAAAATAGCACCTAAGCGAAGCCACGCCAAAGCCGATTTCTTTTTGCTTAATTGTACCTTTTCTTTCTTTAACCCTTCAAGCCTTTGATTGTAAAATTCGATAATGGCCAATGATTTTAAATTTTTAGTGGCTGCAAAGATTCATAAAAATTAATTACCAAAATAAAAAGCATCTTGATATATAATTGGCGAAAATCAAGGGGCATCTCTCCTGCAAAAGAAATTTAAAAAAAGTAGTTTCAGGTAGAGGGAAGTTAATTTGTGAATCACACAAGGTGGAAGTAAAAATTTTTGCTTTCAATGCAGAAAACAAAAATAATCATTAATAAAAAAAGTGGAGCTGCAGGGAATCGAACCCTGGTCCAAACACATCCGCCATAAGCCTTCTACATGTTTAGTTTTACATTAATTGTCAGGAATAGCCCGGGGTAAAACAAACCAAGTCATTCCTTAGCTGGATAATCTTAGACGGTTTGCACAGCCTTAAACCGTAGCAGCCCATTTTATTTTTGAGTCGGCGGTGGTGCGTGGCAACAGGCCTGGCCAGCACGACGGCCCTAATGGTTGCAAATCTATCGATTAGGCAGCCATGGCAAATTGAGTATTGCCAACTAGAGTTTACGTATTCATATTAAAGTGCTAATTACGCAACGCACTACATGCTTATACTTACAAAGAACTATGCTGTCAAAACCGGTCAGCCCCATTTTGAACTTGCAAATCTAATTAATCCTTTTGATTTAAAGGGGCATTTACATTCACGGATTTTTTACCTACCAAATACCAAATTCCAAAAGTATTAATACCTAACTGTCTTTTCTACCAGTACCATACCAACTATTATTTTCTGTAAATAGCTAAAAATAAAAGCCCCGCGTGAAGCGGGGCTGTATCAATAATATCAGTAGTAATTATTTTTTTACTTCTTTTACTGCTTCTTTTGCCTTTTCAGCACCTTCTTTCATTTTATCAGCGCCTTCTTTCATTTTATCAGTAGCATTGCTCATTTTATCAGCAGCCTTGTCTAACATTTTGTGAGCAGTATCTACCATTTTTGCAGCAGAATCCGCTATTGGAGTAGCAGCAGCGGCAGCGCTGTCAGCAGCAGGTGCTGTGGTAGCAGCAGGTGCAGTAGCTGTAGAGTCAGTTGAAGCTTCAGTAGAAGTACTACCGTTGTTGCATGATGTCATGAATGCAGCGATAGCTACGATTGCAAGAAATTTTTTCATTGTTTTTGTTTTAAGATTTTTGAAGAAGCGCAAAGTTAAACGTTTTGATAACTTATACAAATAATTTATCATTTTTTTCTAAAAAAGATACGAACAGGCACCCCCAGTAAATCAAAGTTTTCACGAAGCTGGTTCTCCAGATAATTCTTGTAGGAGTTTTTTATATCATCTGGAAAATTGCAAAAGAAGGCAAATGAAGGCACTTTGGTGGGCAACTGAGTAACGTAATTAATCTTTACAGCATGGCCTCTTACTACGGGTGCATGATAACTCTGAACTGCCTTCAGCATTACATCATTAAGTTTGGAAGTTGCAATTTTTTGGTTCCTGTTGTCATAAACTTTAAGCGCAGTCTCCATTGCCTGAAATATCCTTAGTTTTTCAGTAGCAGAAATAAAGATGATAGGTACATCTGTAAATGGGGCCAATTTTTTCTTCAATAGCTTTTCATAATCTCTTGCCGTATTGGTTTCTTTTTCTATCAGGTCCCACTTATTTACCAATACCACTATTCCCTTCCCTTTGCTCACCGCCAGTGCAAAAATACTCAGATCCTGCGCTGTAATTCCATTTTTTGCATCCAGTAGCAATAAACAAACATCGGCTTCATCTACCGAATTGATGGCCCTAATCACGCTATAAAACTCTAAGTCTTCGTTCACCTTATTTTTACGCCGGATACCTGCTGTATCTATCAGCATGAATTCTTTATTAAACAGATTATAGGTTGTATGAATTGCATCGCGGGTAGTACCACTGATATCACTTACAATGGTGCGTTCCTTACCAATGAGTGCATTGAGTAAACTGGATTTACCTACATTGGGCTGGCCTATAATGGCAAACTTGGGTATTCCTGTATCCTCCTCTTCAGCCTCGCTTTCTGGAATTGTGGCGCATATTTCGTCTAATAGTTCGCCAGTGCCTGATCCACTTACTGAAGAAATCAAAAACATATTTTCAAATCCAAGGCTATAAAACTCAGACGCATCCAATTGCCTTGCATGATTATCTACCTTATTCACTACCAGATAAACCGGTTTAGTGCTTTTGCGCAAAACAGCCGACATTTCTTCATCCAGGCTGGTAATACCTGAGGTTACATCCACCATAAAAATAATGGCATTTGCTTCCTCCACTGCAAGATGAACCTGCTTTCGGATTTCTTTTTCGAAAATATCGGAACTGTTAGCCACAAAGCCCCCTGTGTCCACCACATTAAATGTTTTGCCAGCCCACTCAGCTACGCCATATTGCCTATCGCGGGTAACACCGCTAAAGTCATCAACGATTGCCTTTCTCTTTTCCAGAAGCCTGTTGAAAAAAGTGCTTTTTCCTACATTGGGCCTTCCGGTAATAGCCACTGTATATGATGCCATAAAAAAATAAAATTAAAAACTGCAGGATCTATTTAAATGTTTGCAAAGAACGTTCATTTTAGTCAAGGAATTTTAAAAGCATTGAGAGATATCTAATTGTCCACTTCATTTACTTAAGCATATTGAGATAAGTGACCTCAATTAAGTGATTTAATAGCTTTATACCAATATTAAAATGGCTTGAACCTATAATATTTTAAAATCGGATTCAAGTTGGATTGCAATATCAATCTTGAGTTCTCTTTTTACTTTTTCTAACAATCTTTTATATTTGTATAATGAACTTTACTGAAAAAGAAACTTTTTCGATTGCCCTATTAGATCTGTATGAAGGCGCCGCTAATCAGGGAATGAGAGGAATAAGAGAAATTGTCAGGGAATTTGGCGAAAAGAACGAAATCAATATCCATTTGAAAGAGTTTGATGTAAGGCAGAAAAATGAATTGCCAGGCAATGATTTTGATGCATATATCAGTAGTGGCGGCCCCGGCAGCCCTATTGAAAGCGAAGGACTCTTATGGGATACCTTGTACTTTGATTGGCTCAAACGCATGGAAGACTGGAATAATGACCCATCCAACCATCAAAAGAAACATGTTTATTTAATTTGCCATTCTTTTCAGTTGGCTTGCCGATATTTTCAAATTGGTGAAATTAATAAGCGCCATTCCACCTCATTTGGCATTTTCCCAATGCATCTTACCCATGCAGGCAAGCGAGAGCCCGTTTTTAAAGGGCTCATTGATCCGTTTTTTGCTGTTGATAGTCGCGACTATCAAGTGGTAAAACCCAATCAGGATAAAATAGAAGAATTGGGAGCAGAAATTTTATGTATAGAAAAAGAGCGGGCTCATGTACCTTATGAAAGGGCTATCATGGGTGTAAGATTTTCTGATTATATCATTGGCAGCCAGTTTCATCCGGAGGCCGACGCTATAGGTATGAGCCTTTATCTGCAACAAGAAGATAAAAAAAATAATGTTGTAGAAAATCATGGACTGGCCAAGTGGCAATCCATGATTGACCGGCTAAATGATCCTGATAAAATTGCATGGACACAGGCACATGTAATTCCTAATTTTTTGCATATTGCTTTAAAGGATTTGTGTACTGAACTTGCTGTTTAATAAAGTCAGAGATAATTTTTCTTCATTATAATAGATACTGTATGATACCTGCCCTAAGAGAACAATTTAATAAAAACTTTACTGAAGAAAAATATCAAGCTTTTTTGAATGACCTTGATAGCAAGCATCCCGGCGACATTGTTTTTCGTGTAGCCGAAACGCCCATTTTCATTCCAAAGGAGTTTACAAAAAAAATGATTGATGCCTGTGAGCGTATTGTTGATATCATCATTTCGCCAGATTTTAAAAAAATGACAGACAGGGCAATTCCCTCAGGTGAAACAGTTCCGGGCGAAAACGACCACACTGATTTTATAGCATTCGACTTTGGAGTGTGCGAAAATGAGTCAGGCGAATTAGAACCCCAATTAATAGAGATGCAGGGGTTCCCATCGCTCTTTGCTTTTCAGGTATATTACCCTCAGGTAGTAGAAAAACATTTTGATATTCCCGCTAATTTTTCTCATTATTTAAATGGATATAATGATGAAAGCTATATTAATCTTTTAAGCAGGATAATTTTAAATGGATATGATAGGGAAAATGTGATTTTACTGGAATTGAAACCCCACGAACAAAAAACGCGGGTTGATTTTTATTGTACGCAGGATTATTTACATATACCTATTGTATGCCTCACAGAATTAAGCGCAGAAGGCAAAAAATTATTTTATGAAAAGGATGGAAAAAAAATAGAGGTAAAGAGAATTTATAACCGGATTATATTTGATGAACTCACGCAGGTGAAAGGTCAATTGGGCAACGTAATTGATATAACCAAACCGTATGATGTAGAGTGGGCGCCTCATCCAGCCTGGTTTTATAGAATCAGTAAGTTTACTCTTCCATTTATTCAACATCCCTATGTGCCAGAAACTTTCTTTCTGAATGAAGTAAAACAATTACCGGGCGATCTGGAAAATTTTGTCTTGAAACCATTATTTTCTTTTGCAGGCCAGGGAGTAGTTATAGATGTCAAGAGGGAAGATATTGATAAAATAGAGGATCCTTCTAATTGGATTTTACAAAGAAAAGTGAAGTATGCCGATGTAATTAAAACACCCGATGTTCCTGCAAAAGCTGAAATCAGAATATTTTATTTTTGGGAAAAGGGTGCGCCACGGCCAGTGGCAGTCTGTAACCTTGCCAGAATGAGCAAGGGCAAAATGATTGGCGTGAGATACAATATGGATAAAGAATGGGTAGGTGGCTCAGTGGCCTATTTTGAAAAATAATTATAGCATAATTTTTATAGAATCACCATAATTGAATCCTTACATTTAACTTCACCTGTAAAATTCTCAATCTTCATTAGCTTTTGAGTTCTCCCATTTATCATACAGAAGACGAACTGGTTACCCTATTGCAAAGCAATAATGAAGCAGCATTCAGCTATCTATATGAAAATTATTATGGTGCGCTTTATAACATTGCTTATAAAATGCTGGAAGATAAAGAGCTAACAGAAGATGTACTGCAGGAAGCTTTTGTTAAAATATGGAATAATATATTAAGTTACGACCGGTCAAAGGGACGGCTTTTTACTTGGATGCTGAATATTACGCGAAACCTGACAATAGACACGTTAAGAAGCAAGGGATATAAAAAGCAGTCTAAAATCTTAAGTAATGAAAAAACCGTAGATGCATTAAGCAATATAAAAAGCACTGGAGGCCAGGCCGATTTTGATGCTATTGGGTTGAAAAAGCATCTATTAACTTTGAAGAGCGATCAAAAACTAATTATTGATATGGCCTATTTTGAGGGCTATACCCAAGATGAAATTTCCAAAAAATTATTAATACCGCTGGGAACTGTAAAAACAAAAATGAGGGCAGCAATTATGGAACTTCGAAAATTTTTAAAATAATCAGTGAATAAAGACCAAATCATATCATCAGGATTACTCGAACTATATGTGCTGGGCATTGCCTCTTCGGAAGAAAAGCTTCAGGTAGAGGATTGTCTTTTAAAATACCCTGAACTTAAAACTGAATTAGAGCAAATAGAATCTTCTCTTATTAATTATGCCAAAACTACAGCGCCTGCTCCTAATCCTGAATTAAAAAACAAAATTTTACAAAGGATTCAAATTCAACAGCCATACAAACCTCATAATAGGCAGGTGGGCATTGTAAGGCGAATGAAACCCATTCCCTTCATTTATAAACTCATAGCTGCTGCTGTTGTTATTCTCTTAATCGAAAGTATATTTTTAAATTATTCTTTTTATAATAAATACAAAAAGACTTCTTCAGAACTTGCAACAGTAAAGGACCAATTAGCAAAAGAACATTCAGATAATACTGCCATGTCTTCGCAGATGAATGTGATGACCAACAAGCATGCAATACCTGTAGTGCTAAACGGCACACCCAAGGCGCCTGATGCAGTAGCCAAGATATACTGGATGAAAAATACCGGGGAAGTTTACGTTGACCCTTCTAATTTACCCGAAGTGCCCACTGGTAAACAATATCAATTGTGGGCCATTGTAGATGGTGCTCCAATAGATGCCGGAATGATCAAAACAGAAACGGGCGTGTATCACATTCAAAAGATGAAATCATTTGGGCAAGCCCAAGCTTTTGCCATTACTTTAGAAAAAGAAGGCGGAAGCCCTAAGCCCACCATGGACGAAATGATTGTAATGGCTAAAATGTAACTATTCCTTCTGAAAAAAATATCATTGGTACTCAACTAAAGAAATGATCAATCATTTCTTGAAGACGTATTTCAACCTTCGCGCTACCTTACCGTAGGGATTAAAGTGAATTGACAATAGGTGCTTCAATAATATAGTTTAGAATTATATCTAGTTTTAATAGTATTTAATCCAATCCATCCTTACTCCCGGTATTATACCTTCTAATATTTCCACTGGTACTGCGCATATTTTGCGAATAATACTGGTATTATTTTTCTAAAAATTCATTTTTTTTAAAATCCGAATTTTCAATTCATGCGTATGTGGTAGAAATAACATTCAAATTAAATTTTACAAAAATGAAAAAAATCAAATTATTAGTAATGCTTGTGTGCACAAGCCTTTTTGCAACTAACGGTATTGCACAAACTAAAATGGTTGGAGGTGCTGCAATGTATCCCTCAAAGAATATTGTAGAAAATGCAATAAACTCAAAAGACCATACCACACTCGTAGCCGCTGTAAAGGCAGCCGGCCTGGTACCTACTTTAGAAAGTAAAGGGCCATTCACTGTATTTGCGCCAACCAATGAAGCATTTAACGCTTTGCCAAAAGGTACGGTAGAAACTCTTTTAATGCCAGAGAATAAGGCCAAATTAACCGGTATTCTCACTTATCATGTAGTACCCGGAAAGATTAGTGCAATGGACTTAATGAAGATGGTAAAAAAGGAGAAAGGAAAAGCCACTTTAAAAACGGTAAATGGTGAAAATATTTTTATCACAATGAAAGGCAAGCAATTAATGATAACTGATGAAAATGGTGGTACTGCAAAAATTACCATTTCTGATGTTAACCAAAGTAATGGAGTAATTCATGTAATTAATAAGGTATTATTACCAAAATAATTTTCGTACCTGAGATGCAGAATTATAAAAAAATGGCCGGAATATCCGGCTATTTTTTTTATCTTCTTTGGCTCCAAGTTCTCGTACGCCTAAATCCACTGTGGGATGCAGGCCTTCGTTGCATCGGATTATTTTGAACTACCGGTGTTTGTACAAATTTTATATTGCTGGCAAATGGATGATCTGTAGCAATAGGAATTGTAAGATCAATCAACTTATGAATATCGCGCAGAAAAGCACGCTCTTCCATATCGCAAAACGAAAGCGCCGCCCCTACTGCTCCTGCACGTCCGGTGCGCCCTATTCGGTGCACATACGTTTCCGGTATATTAGGCAATTCAAAATTGATTACATGACTCAATGAATCTATATCAATGCCACGTGCTGCTATATCAGTAGCTACAAGCACTCTTATTTTTCCTTCCTTAAAATTATTCAAAGCCCGCTGTCTTGCATTCTGAGTTTTGTTCCCATGTATAGCGTCTGCCTTTATCCCTGCCTTATAAAGGTCTCTGGCTATCTTGTCTGCACCATACTTGGTGCGTGTAAAGACTAATGCATTTTGTATATTTTCATCCTTCAATAAATGAATTAATAATTGCCTTTTATCATTTTTCTCTACCAGATAAATTAGCTGTTCTACCTTTTCGGCAGTAGAAGAAACTGGAGTTACTTCTACGCGCACAGGGTCTTTAAGAATAGATGCAGAAAGCCTAGTTATTTCTGGCGGCATGGTGGCTGAGAAAAATAGAGTTTGTCTTTTTTCTGGTAGCTGAGCAATAACTTTTTTTACATCATTGATGAAACCCATATCGAGCATCCGGTCTGCTTCATCCAATACAAACATTTTTATATGGTTGATATGTACTATTTTTTGCGCCATCAAATCAAGCAATCTGCCTGGTGTAGCTATTAATATATCAGCCCCCTTACGCAGTTGAATAGTTTGGTGGTGCTGAGATACGCCACCATAAATTACAGTATGCGGTATGCCGGTAAATTTTCCATAGGCAGAAAAACTCTCATCAATCTGAATAGCCAATTCACGCGTAGGTGTAAGAATTAGGGCTTTTATATAATGTGATTGAACTGGATTTTTATCTGTTAAAAATAGGTTTTGAAGAATCGGAATAGCAAAAGCGGCAGTCTTGCCTGTACCTGTTTGTGCACATCCTAATAAATCCTTTCCTCGCAATACCTGAGGTATTGCTTGTTCCTGAATTGGAGTGGGAGCAGCATAGCCCTCCAACTCTAGCGCCTTCAATATGGGCGCAATCAAATGCAAATCTTTAAATAACAATGTTTATATTTTTTTGAATAAATGATAACTTCCCTGAAAACCTGTAGCCTGAAAGTTGTTTTAAAATATGCTCAAAACCTATGACTTGATGAGCTTGTGCTAGTGGGGAAGGTAATCCAGTCTGCTAAGTAGGAGTATATACTTGAGCGCAAATGTACGTCAAAATTGTCTTTTTCAAAAATATCCTTCAATGTAAGATTAATTTGGGCGGTTTCCGTGTTGCGTACTGCTCAAGATATTTACTTTTTGCAAATAAAGCACGCGTCTCAATCACTGATTGTCACAAAAGGGTGTGACATATTATTTATCTTTGAAAAAAAAAATTAATGGAAATCATTCAGTTTGAAGATAAAAATCTGGCTCATTATTCTTATGCAATTATTAGTAATGGCCAGATGGCCTTGATAGATCCGGCTCGTAATCCACAACCCTATTACGATCTGGCAAAAGATAAAAATGTACAAATTAAAGCAGTGATGGAAACACATCCACATGCAGACTTTATAAGTAGTCATAAGGAAATACATGATACCTGCGGCGCCACCATTTATGTAAGCAAATTGTTGGGCGCAGCATACCCTCATCAAAATTTTGATGATGGCGATGAAATAAAATTGGGCGATGTAACTTTTAGAGCATTAAATACCCCTGGGCATTCTCCAGATAGCATTAGCATAGTGGCTAAGGAGAATGGAAAGGATTTTGCCTTATTTAGTGGCGATACTTTATTTATTGGTGATTGTGGTAGGCCCGATTTGCGTGAAACAGCAGGGCACATTACCTCCGAAAGAACAGAATTAGCAAAACAAATGTTTCATTCCCTGAGAGATAAAATATTAACCCTGTCTGATGAGGTGCTGGTATATCCCGCACATGGCGCCGGAAGCCTTTGTGGCAAAGGCCTTAGCGCTGCCAATGTAAGCACTATAGGTACAGAAAGAGCCAGTAACTGGAGCTTGCAGGAAAGTACTGAAGCAGATTTTATTCATGAATTATTAGACAGCCAGCCTTTTGTTCCAAAGTATTTTGTACACTCGGTAGAACTGAATAAAGAAGGTGCCCCGCCCTTTCTATCAAGTATTCAAAAAATTCAAATTTCGGATAAGGTTCCAGAAAAGCTGGAAAAGTTTGTAATCATTGATACCCGAAAGGAATCCGATTTTAAAAATGGATACCTACCTGGTGCAATCAATTTGATGATAGATACAAAATTTGAAACATGGCTGGGAAGCATCGTAGCGCCAGATGAAAAATTTTATTTATTTGCAGAAAGTAAAGAGGCTCTAGAAGCGCTCATCATTCGTATTGCAAAAATCGGATACGAACCCCAAGTGGCTGGTGCATTTATCGCTCAGCATATTTCAGGCAATCAATTGCCTAATATAAATGTAGATGCTTTTAGTAATGCGCCCGAAGATTATACCATCGTAGATATTAGAAATACTACAGAGGTAAAAAATAAAAAATTTTTTAAAAATACAATAGAAATTCCTTTACCCGAATTACGTGAAAGAGTACATGAAATACCTTTTCAAAAACCAGTAGTTGTACATTGTGCGGGCGGATATAGAAGTGCTGCCGGAGCTTCGATTATAAAGGAAGCTTTAAAAAATACTGAAGTGTACGACCTAAGCTATGCAATCAGTAAATTTTAATTTATTTTTTTTATGAAGAAAATACAATCCCAGATTATAGATGTAAGAAATGCAGATGAATTTAATAAAGGGCACGCTAAAGGGAGCATAAACATACCAATAAATGAATTGGCGAATCATCTGGAAGAGATAAGGCAAATGAAAGAGCCGCCTATAGTGGTATGTGGCGGAGGCACAAGAAATAAAAAAGCACAAGAACTATTAAAAGAAAACGGAGTGGAAGCCACAGCCGGCGGTAGCTGGAAAAGTTTTAGTTAAACCACGCTGAGGATATACGCATCTGTATTCCATGCCATTTTCGGTATTGGCCAGCTATTGCTTTTAGGGCTTTGGTAGAAAAAGCAAATCCTTTCAAACATCCTTCGATATAATTCAGGATATCTAAAATGCTTTTAAAGTAAGGCCAAGGCCGGGTAGATTGTTATAAATTATTTTACCAAATTCAAATTTTACCCCTTCTGCTACATCCTGCGCCAGAATAAGTGGCCCATCCATATCCACATAATCAACCATAGGCGCCAATTGAGCCAGGGCTGCTGTACCAACCGAACTTTCATTCATACATCCCAGCATGATTTTCAAATCCAGGCGTCTTGCATTTTCAATCATACGCAGAGCCGGTGTAATACCACTGCACTTGGTAAGTTTAATATTAATTCCATGAAAGAAATCTGCACATTTATTTACATCATGCTCACTTACACAACTTTCATCTGCAATCAGTGGAAGCGGAGAGCGCTCTTTTAGAAAACGCATTCCCTCCCAATCATCTTTTGCAAGTGGCTGCTCTATAAAAGCTACACCAAGGTTTTTGAAAATTTTAATCTTTTCGAGCGCTTCTTCGGCTACCCATGCAGCATTTGCGTCTATCCGAAATTCAGCATCGGTATGCTTTCTAAGCTCTGTTATAATTTCTACATCATGGCTGGTACCCAGTTTTATTTTATAAATAGGCCAGGGGTTTTCATTCATCTTCTCTACCATTTTTTCAATCGTATCAATACCAATGGTAATATCTGTAGGAGGAACATTATTAATATCTTGGTTCCACAATTCATACAATGGCTTTCTCTTCATTTTGCCATAAATATCCCATGCTGCCATATCTATAGCACAAACCAAAAATGAGTTTTGAGGAAAAAGATGATGCAGATAATGCCAGTACCTATCCGGAGTTACAAAAGCAAATTTTTCAATCATCGCTCTTTTCTCTTCTATATCGGCTATCATTTTCTCTACAGGAATATTGTAGTAAGTAATAGCTGCTGCTTCTCCATAACCTTTGATACCAAAGCATTCCAGCTCCACAAGTAGAGATGGCTGATGTGTTTTGGTTCCTTTACTGATTGTAAATGGATGTTTGAATGGAAGATTTATTTCTTGGTACTTAATTTTCATAGGTTACTTATAGCCTCCCACTTTCTAAAATGTATTGCCTTAATGTGTTATTAAATTTGTCCTCCTTAATCAATTTTTCTAAATCAATGTGCATTCTATAGTGCCAGTAATGATTCGGGTTCGAAGGTATGTTTATCCTTTCATCATTTGGGTTTTGCCTTCGTAAATCATCATCCATACCGAGAATATCCTGAAGCTGAAATATTGCCAGCATTGCAGGAGAATACAGGTGCTGCAATACAATTTCTTTATCTATCCAGCCTTCGCAATAGTAAGGCGCAATGCCATAGTGCCCCAGCATCTGATTGTAAAAGTGCTGTGTATTTTCTCTGTCTTCTTCCCACCAACCGCGAATGGTACTCATATCGTGGGTAGATGGAGTAACAATAGATAAATAAGGTGCATCATTTGGATGGAAGAATCTGGTATTGTTTGATTTAGGCATTCTTTCAATCTCCAAGCCAAGGATGGCTAATTCTTTCATCACCTCAGGCACACAATCAGGCACCATTCCCAGGTCTTCGCCACATACCAGCATTTTGGTACTCCTTTTTAGTTGTGGCAGCTTTTTTAAGCCCTGCTCTCTCCAAAAATTATTTTGTCGGCGAAAAAAATAATCTACATACAAATCCTTTAATTGATATTTTGTATGATCGTCAAGATGTTGAAATGATAGCGTTTGATCCATTGAAATCCTAAAATGAAATTTACGACCATCAGTTCCGCTCTCCTCAAATAAAATCACATTACTTGCCAGGTCAAACAGCCCCTGCTTCAAATGAATATCACCACTGTTTTTTAATTCATTTAATATTTTTGCCTGAGTGTTTACATTTTCCCTTAAAGCATATTTCCCATCTTGTGTTTTATTTAAATAAATTTCAATTACATGAGAAGCTTGATCCCCAAAAATATTTTTCAAAATATCATCATTGATATAAGGGCTGCAATAACGATGGTAGTCGAAGGAAATATTTCTTTCTCCAAATTCATTTGAGTCTATTGGTATAGCAGGTATAAACCTTCCCATTATTCCTTCTACACTTTCTATTGGAATACTCCACATTCTAAAAAATCCTAAAATATGATCAATGCGAAATGCATCAAAGTATTTGCTCATCTGATCAAAGCGATGCCGCCACCAACTATAGTTTCCGGTTTGCATCTGATGCCAGTTATAAGTAGGAAAACCCCAGTTCTGGCCTTTTACAGCAAAATCGTCCGGAGGGGCGCCTGCTTGCTCATCCATGTTATATAATGCAGGATTTTCCCATGCATCACAACTGTACCGATATATTCCAATAGGAATATCGCCCTTTAAAACAATCTTCTTGCGGCGGGCATAATTTACTACTTCCGTCAGTTGCAAATGCAAATGGTACTGAACGAAATAAAAAAAACATATTTCATCATAATGCGTCTGTGAAGGAGCTACAAATCTTTGAATAGCGCTTTCATCATATCTGGAATGTGCTTTCCACAGTGAAAAATCAGGAGTTTTATATTTATCTCTGAGATAAGAATATGCTGCATAAGGCACTAACCATTCCCTATTCAATTCAAAAAATTGAAAATAATTTAAGTCATTTTTAAACTCATCTTTTTGAGCTTCAAATAATTCCCGCAATACATTCCACTTGAATTTCATTACCTGCTCATAATCAAATTCTTCCTGGCTATTTAATTGCTTTTGCTTTTTCTTTAATGGTTTTACAATGGCTGCATCTTCTTCTCGTGCTACTTTATTTAAATTAATGTAAAGGGGATGTAATGCAAAGGCAGAGATGGCAGCATAAGGATAAGAATCCTGCCAGGTATGATGTGCTGTGGTATCATTTACCGGCAACAATTGTATTAACTGAATACCAGCATTAGATGCCCAATCTATTAATAATTTTATATCGAAAAATTCGCCTACTCCGAACCCCTTTTGGCTACGCAATGAAAAAACAGGTATGGAAACACCACACCCTTTCCAGAGGCTTACCGGAATATTCGCAAAATTATCCTGAAGTATTGTAAATTTTGTGGCGGCATCTGCTACAGGAATGCTTCTGTTATCACCCTCTTCAAATCTTAAAAATTTCTTTTCTTTAAGATTGTAAATACCATATTTATAGCTGGCAGGCCATTCATCTGGCGATATACTAACTCTTGCCACAAACCAATTATTTTCAGGAACCATTAAGATTGGATTTTTTTCATTCCAATTTTTTAATGAATCTACCGATCCGGTGAGGCAAAGCGTTTCTCCATCTTTTAAAATGGGCGCTTTCACTCTGAACTCGTGATTGAATTTCTTTGAGGATACCTTCTTAAATTTAGACACAGCAGGCAACAGCACTTTGCTAAAAGCGCTGGTAAAATAGATATTTCCGATTAAAGATATATCATTCCACAAATCCCAAATTACAATATCAGATACTTTATAATGCTCGGTATGCAGAATCCGATAGCTGTCGCCATCATAAGTCTTAATTGAATTCTTTTCGTGGTAGATAAAATAGCTGTAATGAATGGTATCATCAAAATGCTTGGGCAGGTTGAGTGTAAGTTTCCATAGCTCTTCATTAAAATATTCCATTGGTAAAGCCTTAGACTCATCATTGTCGCCCATGAAAGCATTATTACCTAATAGAAATATTTTCTCGCCAGGATTAGTACGGTAACGGATAAAAAAAGTAATTTTCATCTTTGATTCAAGTTGGATATGGCGGCAATTTAAACCGTTTCAACTATAATGTAAAAAATACACACTAATTTGTATCAAAAAATATCCTGAGGAAGAGGTCGGGTTAGTGAAAATAAAATGGTTAAAGAAAAACCAGTAATCCAAACCAAAGAATAAAAACTACTGTGCCGAGCACTGCAGATATACGTTTGCTTTTTGGCTGTTTAGAAGTAAATGCAAATAATATTCCCAATGGCCCTATGATGGCGCCAATAATGAACCACAGTCCATCCAATTTAAACTTTCCCTTTTGAGGTGCATAATATTTATTTAGAAGCAAGTCTGGGTGCTGCTTTACAGCAGTTCTGAGTTTACCCTTAAGCAATTTGAAATAAATTTTTTGAAATAAATTCAACTGATGGCCGGTAGCCGCAGAAAATTGCTTTGCATCCATATTTACTATATCACGTACAAGTAATTGATCCTCATTTGTTTTGGAAGTGATAACGGTATGAGGACTCACATTAATTGCCAGCGACCGTGCAGAGCAAAAAAGCACTAAAGATAAAACCAGATAAAAATATTTTTTCAAAGCAGCAGGATTATAAATGATGAAAGAGAAAGCAAATGTATTTTTTAAATTGTAGGGCACAAAAAAAAGGTTACCCCAATTAAGGATAACCTTCTATTTTATTTTAAACTGATTATTTTACCTCTTCAAATTCGGCGTCGGTTACATTATCACCGGCTGCACCAGCATCAGCATTTTCAGTACCGGCATTTTGGCCATTATCCTGATGCCCATTAGCACCATCTGCTCCCGCCTCTTGTGTTGCCTTATACATTTCTTCGCTTGCAGTGGTCCAGGCTGCGTTTAAGGCCGCCACGGCAGTATCTATGGCAGCTACATCCTGACTCTTATGAGCTTCTTTCAGGTTGGCTAAAGCTGATTCAATGGGCTGTTTCTTGTCAGCAGATATTTTATCACCATATTCCTTCAATTGCTTTTCAGTTTGAAAGATTAAGCTATCAGCCTGATTTACTTTATCTACTTTTTCTCTTGCCGCTTTATCGCTGGCTTCATTAGCTTTTGCCTCATTTTTCATTTTTTCTATCTCTTCCTTATTCAAGCCACTACCCGCTTCTATTCTAATGTTGTGCGATTTGCCTGTGCCTTTATCCTTTGCAGAAACATTTAAAATACCATTAGCATCTATATCAAAGGTCACTTCCACCTGAGGTACGCCTCTTGGAGCCGGTGGTATGCCATCCAGATTAAATGTTCCCAAGCTTTTATTCTGTGAAGCCATTGGCCGCTCACCCTGAAGCACATGTATTTGCACACCCGGCTGATTATCACTGGCAGTAGAGAATACTTCAGTCTTCTTGGTTGGTATAGTGGTATTGCTATCAATCAATCTGGTCATTACTCCGCCCATTGTTTCTATACCCAGGGAGAGTGGGGTTACATCCAACAACAACACATCTTTAATTTCACCAGTCAATACGCCGCCTTGAATTGCAGCACCTATTGCTACTACTTCATCAGGGTTTACGCCCTTGTGTGGTTTTCTTTTGAAAAAGTTTTCTACTATCTCCTGTACTTTAGGAATACGGGTAGAACCACCTACAAGAATCACTTCATTTATTTCAGAAACATTCAGCCCGGCATCTTTTAATGCCGCTTCACAAGGCTTTAGGCATCTTGTAAAGAGGTCATCTGCCAGTTTTTCAAACTGTGCTCTTGTCAATTTTTTTACCAGATGCTTAGGCACGCCATCTACAGCGGTTACATAAGGCAGGTTGATCTCTGTTTCTGTAGCAGAAGATAATTCTACCTTTGCTTTTTCGGAAGCTTCTTTAAGCCTCTGCCATGCCATAGGGTCTTTGTGAAGGTCTATCCCTTCGTCTTTCTTAAATTCACCTGCCAGCCAGTCCATAATCACTTTATCAAAATCATCGCCGCCAAGGTGTGTATCACCATTCGTTGATTTCACTTCAAATACTCCATCGCCCAATTCAAGAATAGAAATATCAAAAGTACCACCTCCCAAATCGAATACTGCCACTTTTTGATCTATATTCTTTTTATCTAAGCCATAAGCAAGCGCAGCAGCAGTAGGTTCATTAATTATTCTACGAACTTTCAGGCCTGCAATTTCGCCGGCTTCTTTAGTAGCTTGCCTCTGAGAATCATTAAAATAAGCAGGAACAGTAATTACCGCTTCAGAAACTTCTTGCCCAAGGTAATCCTCGGCTGTTTTTTTCATCTTTTGGAGAATCATGGCAGATATTTCCTGAGGAGTATATTGCCTGCCATCTATATCTATTCTCACGGTATCATTGTCACCTTTTATTAATTTATAACTCCAGTGGCCTGCCTCTGTAGAAACCTCGTCCCATTTATGCCCCATAAAGCGCTTTACGCTCATGATCGTATTGGTTGGGTTGGTTATAGCCTGTCGCTTAGCAGGGTCGCCTACTTTACGCTCACCATTTTTTAAAAATGCTACTACAGAAGGGGTAGTTCTGCGCCCTTCGTCATTTGGAATCACAACGGGCTCGCTTCCTTCCATCACAGCGACACAACTATTGGTGGTTCCAAGGTCTATTCCTATAATCTTTGCCATATTAATTTGATTTTTTTTATACTATATGGCTTGTCAAGGTTTATGCCAAGGGCAAAAAGATGAAAAAATGGCAGGGCTTTATTTTGGATAGGGCACTATTGAAAGCAGTCATTCGGGTAGTTCGGCTAATCTATAATTTTAATTGAACCCTGATTTTGAATTATACACTATCACTTATATCTGTCAAAAAAGATGATGCAATACATTTCACAATTATACGGTTAGAACATACAACCGACAGAAACTTGGAAGGTGCCCAAATGATATTCAGTCATGTCGCCGGGTGCCCTTTTCTTGTAAAGATTATTTAGCATTCTATTATATCTGGCATCTATAATCACCCGTTTCAAAGCATAGGACACTCCCCCAGTAATCCCCGGTTGAAACCGTACTATTTCATCCGTAATATTAAAATCTCGATCGCCACCAATGTCCATTGTAACTCTTTGATTAAAATAGAGATTGTAGTTTGCAGACAACCCCGCATTTACCCTAATACCTTGATATAAAGCGTAAGAAAATAATACCGGCAAAGAGATCTGATGCAATGTGAGATTAATTTCACTTGCATTTGTCGAAGGATTAAATTTCAGTAGAGTATGTTGCAGATTATAAAGTGGCTCTACCTGTAGGATGAGTTTATCTATCAATTGCATTTGCATTACGCCACCTGCATGAAATCCTACGCCATATTGTTCAGTCCTGTTTGGCAGTAATGGCAATATGGCTACTTTACTGATGTTTGCCCCAGCCTTCATGCCAAAGGAAAATACTTTTTTTTGTGCCACTGTAGCCTTAGTAATAAAAATGGCTGAAAGGATAATAAATACTTGTTTCATTTTTTTTATGAGATGATGCAATATTTAAATGCTATTATTATACACTTAATTGAATCTGAAAAAATTGTGTAGAAGAAATGCATATATTTTTATGCACATCATAGGTTTTTTTATGAGGTTTTGTATAGTTGCAAATATACCTAACTACATTATCGTGACAAAGAAGCCTTTCATAATTTCAGTAAAATTCACATGATATTTTTCCATCTGGTAGAAACAATTTTAGCCATTTACCCGCTTACCATTTTACCCTTAAGAATCTAATAAATTAAAAATATTGGAAGCAAGGGTTTTATATCAACCTGAATTATAAATTAGTCCAATATAATAAAGTCTAATGCCGATGAGACAGTCGCTTAGCCCAATGATCATTGAACTATTACTGCGGTACAATCCGTATTAATTCTGTTTGAATGTAAAGTGCTTTTGGGAGAGATAGCTGAAGGTTACAATAATGGCTACCGCAAAAATTCTGGCAACTGTAGGATAAAAGTGCATGTACTGTACCAATACATTTAGAATAACATAGTTTAAAATCAGATTAATACCTACAATAAGTACATACCTTAATAATTGTATATAACCCTTTAAATAAGAACCGTTAAATACAATATATTTCGACAATAAAAAGCCTAAGGGGAAAGTAACACAAAATGCCATAAAAAGAGCAGCATTGTATGGCTTTAATGTAATAAAACCCAGGTTGAGCACCTGTTTGTGAAGTATATAATTGAAACTTACATAAAACAAAAGTATATCAAGAATCATGTTGCCCCCACCGCATACCGCATAGCGGAAAGTTTGTAAAGGAAACATTTTCCTAAACGGTGGATAAAAAAAATCAATAAGGGAAATAATACGCTCCTTCATCTGGGGAAATAAAAAAAATTCCCGTGCAGAAGCACGGGAATGATATAAAAACGATTTTATTTAATTACGTATCGAAATGCTATACCAAGCGCAAGTTGCGATCCGGTAGAGGGTGCTATATAAAAAAATGGATCTACACCAAGTGCTACATTAATAGGTGCATCTGCAAATTTATAATCAAGTCCACCGGTAAGCCTAAGTGCAAATGAGGTGCCACCGCCATGGTTGGAATTTGAGAACCCAAGAAGGCCACCTCCGCCAACAAAATATTGAAGACCGGGTGCGCCATTTATAGGCCCTTGATATTGATAAAGCCCTTCCACGCCGATACCGCCGCTGTAAAACAATAAAGATCCTTCAAGCGCAGTATGCTCAGCTGTTGCATGTTTAATATTGATTCCACCGATAGAGCCACCGGCAGCGTAAAATTTTGCACCTACCGCTGTTTTATAGGTTTGAGCATTAGCACTTATTGAAATCATAAAAATGCTAAAGAATAGCGCCACTGTAAGTTTTTTCATAATGTTTGAGATTTATTTAAAAAAATTATGACGCGAAAGTATTGTAATAACGTCTTGAAAAAAAATTACAATCAAATTTTTTAACAACAGCAATAATTTACCCCTCATCCGATAGAGGCATATCACTTAATAACGCCTCATCATTTGATTTCAGAATCTTGGGGGGTTCTGATTTTTTTTCACCCGCACCGGTCACCATTAGCCCCAGCATCATAAACAGAGCCGTAAGAACAATCACCTGAATCACCAAAGATTTGTTGACCACAGGAATACGCTGGGACGCAGGTATAGCAAAAAATAAGAGTATCGTTATTAGACCTCTGGGTGCTATGAAAAGTAAAGGGAACACTGGCAGTCTGGATAATTTAAGAATGATTGCCCTTACCAAAAAAATTGCAAAGAAAATAATTATGGCCAACCCAAGTGTTTCTGTTTCTATAATCTCTGATGTATGAAATGAATACCCGAAAAGGGTGAAGAAAAATGTCCTGATTAAAAAAGCGCCTTCGGTGACTATCTCTCTAAACTTTTTAACTTCCTTGTTAAACTCATAGGGGTTTAATTTTTTGATCCATTTGAATTGCTTTAACTCATCAATATTTCCGAGGAAGAGGCCAAAAAATAAAATAAAGATTAAAGCTGGTAGGTGATAAATTTCTGAAACTGCATAAATCAATATAATCAATATGATGATGGGTGCATGTTTGATCGGATGATCTATTTTGCTTAATAATAACGAGAGTAAAATAGTAGCTGCAAATGAAACTAATGAAATGATTAAAACTTGCAACCCAAAATGGCCGAAGGATTGCAAAGTAATCGTGCTGTTGAGTACAATAAAATTAAAAAAGAGTACGCCAAGTATATCAGACAGGCTGCTTTCATAAATCACAAATTCTTTATTGGTTCCTGTCAAGTTTTTTGCACTAGAAATAGCCACAGAACTACTTATAATACATAATGGAATAGCATTAACCAGACTTTCTGGTATTGATACATCAGCAAAATACCTGAAGGCAATAGTAATAATAAATGCAATAGACAACATAGAAGCCAACGCTCCAATAAAGGATTTTTTAATGAGGCTCAATTTGCTTTTATCCATTTCTAATTCAAGAGCGCCTTCCAGCACTATCAGAATTAACCCTACAGTGCCCAAAATGGGCAATAGCTGTTGAAGATCCAGAATAGGGAAATTAAAAAAAGCGGATGCCTGCCTGCTTGCCCAACCTACCACCAGTAACAAAATCACTGAAGGGATTCTCGTTTTAGCAGAGGTAAGATCAAAAAGATACCCCAGCAAGAGCAAAAGGCAGACAATGATAATAATGGTTATTGTCATAGTAAATTATAAAATTCAAAACCAATTGAATATAAAGCCGATAATGATTGACAAGTGCAATATACCCATTAAAATAATTAATAAGTACTGAACTCTATTACCCCCTCTTGATTCATTTGCCGCCTAATTTACGTTAGCATTTTGGGTATCATAAAGAAACAAAAAATGCTTGCAACTACTATAGGTCGTAGATAGAAAAAATGATACCATCTTCAGTAATCCCGAATTTTACTGCAAACCAGTTTTTCAAGTGGCATTATACCTTTTAATATTTTAATTCTTGAAATAATAATTTAAACTAGATCCATTTCGGCAAGGTTGTTTGAGCATGTGTGCTCTACCATTAGTTACTTCATAAAATAATTTTACCTGAAAATATCTGGTAAAATTATTCATAGTATCAGGAAAAGGGTGGGGTATCTCCTATTAAAAAAAAATGCCGGCTACTGTGCCGGCATTTCGAAAAAACAGAAATAAGTTTATTTTTTATTCTCCTTGTATCTCATGTCCGGAGTACCATCCTTTTTCAGGTGGTGTGTAGCTGCTTTATTATCCTTAAATCTTTTGTCTGGTGTTCCATCTTTTTTCAGATGTTCACCACTTTCTGCTGAAGTTTTGGCTGTAACGGCAGATTTAGTAACCTTTTTGGATACTTCCTTTGCCGGTGCCGGCTGTACTTTGGCTGCGACAGGGGCCGCAGGTTGAGCCTTAGCTGCTACAGGTGCCTGAGCAGTAGTAGCTGGTTTGTGTTCTTTCTTTTTTGTTTGTGCATTAGCAAATCCAAAAGTTCCGGCAGTAAGCAACACCGCAATTAAAATTTTTTTCATTTTTTTAGGTTTTTGAGATACCAAATTATACAATCTAATTATTCAAAATGCCTTTTGATTGGTTAATTAAATTGATTAAATCATTTTTTTACAAATTTATGATATACCTATTTAAGGCTACCTACGATCGCCTCAAAATCAGCAGCAATTAATGATGCTCCGCCTACCAAACCGCCATCTACATCCGGTTGGCCAAAAATTTCTTTTGCATTGGATGCCTTTACGCTTCCACCATAAAGTATAGAAATACTGCCAGCTATTTTTTCGCCATACCTTTCTGCCATTACCTTCCTTATGTGCAGGTGCATAGATTGTGCTTCCTCAGCGCTTGCAGTTTTACCGGTACCTATGGCCCATATTGGTTCATAGGCGATTATAAATCCTTCCAGCTTTTCCGGCGCAAGGTGAAATAACCCTTGCTGCAGTTGTTTTTCAACATAGCCGGCTTCTTCATTATTTTCTCTGATAGCAAGGGGTTCGCCACAACAAAAGATAGGCTGAACAGCATTGCCGATAGCCTGATCAATTTTTTGTGAAATTATTTTGTCATCCTCATTAAACAATTCTCGGCGTTCACTATGTCCAATAATTACATACTTTATTCCACATGAGCTGAGCATGCCGGCACTTACTTCGCCTGTATATGCGCCTTGCACATGCTGTGAACAGTTTTGGGCAGCTACCTGAATCGAGCTATTCGACTTTAGTATTTCTTGTGCAGTTAATAGGTATGGAAATGGAACAGCCAATATTACTTCAGCATTTGAATTTTCAGTGCTACAATTTTTCAGCTCAGATAAAAGGTTTTTTGCTTCATCATACTTTAAATTCATTTTCCAGTTTGCAGCCGCGATTTGTTTTCTCATATAATTATTTATATATTTTTTTTAATTGAAAAATAGTTTCGTCAGTAAGTACCTGTGATTTTAATTTCATCCAATTGCAAATATCCCTGATCATTTTTTCTTCATCATATTTTTGTGATCCCCAGGAAAAATTTTCTATGTATTTGGATGGGAAACCTGGGTTGAAAATATTACAACTTACTCCTGTTAGTGTAGCTGTATTGAAAGAAGTATTAATAGCGCAACGGCTATAATCACCCATCACCAATCCGCCTTTAATTCCTGCAGAAATATAGCACCCCTCATTAACAGACCAATATTTAACTGATTCAGCATTATTTTTTAAATTAGAATTACTACTACCGGCGCCCATATTACACCACTCTCCTATTACAGAATCTCCCAGATATCCGTCATGTGCTTTATTGGAATAATCCATTAAAATAGAATTTTTAATTTCCCCTCCGACTATGCAATATTTACCTACAGAAGTACCCTCATATAATCGTGCCCCCATTTTTACAACAGCGCCTTCCCCAATAGATACCGGCCCTCTGAGGCAAACTCCTTCCATGATTGTTGAATTTTTTCCGATATAAACGGGGCCAGATTCACCATTTAATATAGAAGAATAAATGCGGGCGCCGGGCTCTATAAAAATATTATCACTATGGTAACTTACACATTCCGATGGCAGCCGAAGGCTTTTACGCCCTCTTGATAAAAGTTGATAATCTTCTTGAATGGCCCAAGCATTTATAGCGGGCAATTGCCAGGGGTATTTAAATATTTTTCCTTCAAATGGTACATTTTCTGAAACCAACCCTTCTGTTTTCATTTCGCTTAATTTTAGTAAAAAAGCTACAGAGGGAATAGCATTAGCAGGAAATCTCAAACAGTTATTTTCATCACAAGTTTGTTCCGAAGCGAGTAAAACATCTCCTTGAAAAAAGAAGCTCCATTTTTCCAGTATATTTAGAATTCCCGGACGTAAATAAGCAATTGACTTTAACTGCCCAAAAGGGAACAAAAATTCTCTGAAACTTAAATCGTCCAACAAAATCTTCATGCGCTAATCTAAGAAATAAAGATCTATCATACATAAAAAAAACCTCATTTGCAGTGAGGTTCTTAATAAAAATATTTTTTTTGAGTTATTTCTTTTTCTCGTATCTCTTTTTAAACTTATCAATACGTCCGGCAGTATCTACCAACATATTTTTTCCGGTATAAAACGGATGAGAAGTATTTGAAATTTCAAGTTTTATAACTGGGTATTCGTTGCCGTCTTCCCATTGAACGTTTTCTTTGCTAGCAGCAGTAGATTTGCTTAAAAACATATGACCGTTACTCATATCCCGGAATACGACTTTGCGGTAATTTTTTGGATGAATATCCTTTTTCATGTTGTGTTGTTTTTAACATGGCTACCTCTTATTGAGTCTCCATGTATTTTTAAAGATTGCAAAAGTAAAGTAAAATAATTTATCTACAAAACAGATTTGAATAAATCTGCTCAGCCTATTTCATATTAATATATTGTAAGGCCAGGCCTATATCCCACCCTTTTGATGCCTGAATTACTTCCTGAAGATCATCAATTTTCTTTGATGATATCCTTATAATATCGTCCATTATAGCTGCCTGCACCTTAAGTTTTTGATCCTTAATCAGTTTTACTATTTTTTTTGCATCTTCCTGATTGATACCATTTCTCACCTTAATTTCCTTTTTTACAATTTTTCCGCTTTGATAAGGTTCTTTAGCCAGGTCGTAAATTTCTGCGGCAAGCCCCTGTTTAAGGCTTTTGCTGATAAGTACATCTATTATTTGCTGAAGTTTCATTTCACTATCGGCCTCCAACGAAACGGTAAAATCCTTTTTGTTAAGAGTAACCACTACATGATTTCCCTTAAAATCAAACCGGTTTTTAATTTCTTTCTCCACCGTGTTGATTGCATTATCTAAGGTTTGTAAATCCACTTTGCTTACAAGGTCAAATGAAGGCATTTGGCAAAATTTTATTGATTAATGAGCCCCAAATATACTTAAAAGAACTGCTATTAGCACGATAGAAATAATGATAAAAAAGTGGCAGCAAAGATATTGTAGCCACTTAAATTTTTATTTCGTTCTATAACACAGAAATTAATTACCGCCTGATTTTACCCTGTTCTGCTCCTCTTGTGCGCCGCCTGCTTTTCTGCGCTGCTGTTGCATGGGCTTACCAAACCTATATGAAAAAGTAAGTGATATACTGCGGCTATCGCGTACATTTTTAATTTTAAGATCTATATCCTGATATTTTACACCACCATTAAACTGCTGACTTTTAAAAATATCACGAACACTTAATTTCAACGATCCTTTTTTCTTCAATACCTGCTTTGCAATACCACCATCCATGCGCCACATAGGAAAAGTGATGATTTGGCCTTCTAAACCACCGGTTCGGTAAAATCCACTTAACTCTGCACTCCATCCTTTTTTGAACTTAAACTGATTGCTGATGTTTCCAAAAAAATTAGTGGTAGTAGCATCCAGCATTCCACCATTTAGTACGCCTTTAAATTCATCGTAATTAAGATTGCCATATACATTCATATTCCAAAATGAAGCAACCGGAAAGTTGGCGCTTACTGCAAGACCTAAGTTAGATTTAGATGCAAGATTATCCTTTGTTTGAAAAGTTTTTCGCTCAGCGGTTACTTGTCTTAACACATCTACAAATGCATTGTTCGTTTTACTATAGTTGAGGGTGGTAGTAAGAAATCCCCGGTAAGTATGAGAAAGTTCAATATTATCTGTTATTTGCGGTTGCAAAAGTGTGTTACCGACCTCGTAGGTATATTCGTCTAAGAAATAATAAAATGGGTTGAGGTCTTCATAATCAGGCCTGTCTATTCTTCTGCCATAGTTAAGGGAAAAGGTGTTTTTATCATTCAACTGATAAGTTACAAAGCCTGTAGGGAATAGGTTTGTATAATGTTTGACAAAAACTGAATCTGGCCGCGCACCACTACCTACCTGATGCCCTTCAGAATTGGTATTTTCTGCACGAAGGCCTGCTTGCACACCCCACTTTTTTATTTGCCTACTATAGTTTACATAAGCCGCATTAATGTTTTCCTTGTAAATAAAATGGTTGGTCTTTCCAAGATCTGTTTCATAGCCCCCTGCGGTATTGATCTGGTACAAGGCATTATTATCGGTGGTAACATAACTTCCCTTTACTCCTGTTTCAATTTTTGCCGAGTTTTTTAGAGGAAAAATAAAATCAGTTTTTACTGCATAAATATTCACTTGTGATGGTAGGTTTCCTATGAGCAATGTAGGATCGCGCCTAATACTAAAGTCGGGATTTAGGAAATTGTTTTGGAGAAACTGGTTTCTTGTAGAAAAATAATTAAGATAATCCAGGTCAATAGTAAATTCTTTTCCTGTCGAATCAAACGTATGCCTTAAATTAAAATTGGTTGAAATATTGTTTGATTTTCTTTTATCAATATTATTAGCTGTAACAATAGAATCAGTGACATTATTTGAATTATTCAGATTGGTTTGGCTCAAGCTTGTTTCCTTTCCGGGATTAAGATATCCGGATACTACCATTCCGAGTGTGGTTTTTTTATTGGCATAAAAATCCATCCCCACTTTCAGGTTTTCATAAGTATTGCTTCTTTTCATAGGAGTAGTCTGGTCAAAAATAGTTTCTACCTCTTTTGTGCTGGTATTCCTGAATTTACGAACAAGATACATCGTGCTTTCACCTCTATTTACAGAATTTGTGGCATTTGCAAACAAATTAAAGCGCCCTGTTTTGTAATTTGTATTTACACTATTATTATTCCTGAAATACTTTGAATATGAAATAGAGGAAGTGAAGTTTCCATTAAGGCCTTTGGTTTTAATCTTCTTTGTTTTAATATTAATTAAGCCAGAATTTCCTTTAGCATCATATTTTGCAGAGGGGTTGGTCATGATTTCTATTTGATCAATATTTGAAGAGGGCATATTGCGTAAGAGGTTCGCCAAATCCTGCCCACTCAGGTAAGTTTGCCTACCATCCAACATCACCATCACACCTGCTTTACCTTTCAGGCTTACATTGCCATCTTTATCTACAGATACACCGGGGGATTTTTCCAAAACTTCCAATGCAGAAGTGCCTGTATTGGTAATAGAAGCATCTACGTTTATTATCGTACGGTCAATTTTCCTTTCTATAAATGGCTTTTTCACTTCTACTTTCACTTCAGAAAGGCTCGTTATTCTTTCCTTTAATATTAGGGTGCCGGCATCATAATTTTGCCCTGATGCAAGCCTGAAAATATTTCCTGTTACGCCATAGGTTCCGATTGAGCTGGCCGTCAAAAAATAATCACCAGCAGCTAAATTTTCAAAACCAAACTGTCCATCCTGATCTGCAAGGCTCACCTTGACTAATGAAGAGTCTTTAAAATTATAAAGCGAAATCGTAGCAGCATCTACTACTTTTTGATTGCCGCCATCCCTTACAATGCCATGAACAGATGAAGATCCAACTGTATTTTGAGCATAACTTATTACATTAAATAAAAATGTGGCGAAACTTAGGAATATTATTTTTTTCATTTTTTCTGTTTTGCTATGTTATAAATATTACGGTGTAAAACTATGTACTATGTATCACATAGTACATAACCATACATAAATGGCAGAAAAAACAATCTTAGTGGCAAAGAATACGGATTAAAGGATTTAGAAAATGATTGAAGAATTATCTGTAAGTGCCAAACAAACCAACCTAAATATTGATACACACGACTTCAGAAATGGGAATAATTATTCAACTAATTAAAAAATATTTGAACATTATATAGATATACTAAACCATTAAAAAGAGCCCTCATTTAGCCATCATTGCTACCAAGCATCTCTTCTGCCTAATAACTTCTATTATATTTGTACAAAACCACTAACTATGAAACTGCATTTGGCAATTATTTTTATTTTGGCATTTTCCTTAAATCTTAGAGCGGAAGATTGCAAAGGATACATCATCAGCCTCAAAGGCGATACACTCCAAGGCACACTTGATATTCCCATTTACAAACGGGCGCTCAATACTCCCCGAGAAGTTCAGTTTGCCGATTTGTGGGGAGGCGTAAAGTTTAAAGAAGTTTCTGCTAAAGAAAAAAAATACAAACCTGCAGATATTTCCGGCTTCGGATTTGACTATAATGGGCAATCCTTTGATTTTGAAATTTATGATATGCAAGCCAATTCAGGAAAAAAAGCGCCAAAATGGATGGGTAAATTTGTAAACAATTTCACCGTATTTGTACTAAGAATTAATAATGGCGCACTCCCCCTTTATAAAGAATTTTGGAGATCAAAAGAAGAAAGAAGTTATGAAGACACCTACAAGCGAAAAATAACTAACATTAAAGAAGGAATAAATACTGAACTATACGCAAAAAAAGAAGGGACTTTTATAGAAATAGCGCCCTATGCAACCAAAGCCGGACGAAATCTTAAAAGCTTTATGAAAGAGTATTTAAATATTGAAGAAGCATACCTAAAGACCATAGATGACAAAACCTCATTTGATGATGCTGAAACAATTTTGGTGAAGTATAATGAATGGAAAAAAAACTTACTATAATTTATACCAATTGCACATTCGTACCCATCCAATTACCATCGAACCAAGCGGCTTTATCATCAGCGTTTTACCAATTAAAGTTGAACTAATTTATAATTTAATTTGGTATAACTACAATTAGCAGGCTGAACAACCCAACCCAGCCCCATTCTCTGCCACTATCGAGAGAAAGGGGCTAAATCACTTTTCAGTGAATAGTTTGGGAAGATTTAATTCTTTTTATAACCTGCCAGCAATGATAAAATGAATTTAATGCTGAACGATTATTTTTTGTGTTTGCACCACCGGGCCATTTTCCACACCTAGAATATAGGTACCGTTGGCAATATTTTGTGTACTTATATTGGTAAGCATATTTCTTAATTGCACTGCCATTAAAAGTTGCCCTTTTACTGAAAACAATTTTACCCGCGCATTGTGCTGTAGCGTGTTGTTGATTAAAATATTAACTTCATTATTTGCAGGCGAAGGATAAGCAATGAATCCTGCATTTGTTTTATTAAATACTATAGACACAATTACAGAGTATTTATATTGCCCATCCATATCTATTTGCTTAATGCGGTAATAATTGATTCCTTGCAAAGGTTGATTATCAGCAAAATGGTAATCGTTAATGTTTACAGTATTTTTAGCCCGCATCTCCCCTACTTGCTTAAATGAAATACCATCGCTGCTTCTTTCAATAATCATTTTACTCACATTGACTTCATTCGTTGTTTGCCAGTTCAGCAATACAGAGTCAGCTACCTTATGTGCATTAAATGAGAGCCAACTTAATGGCACTATAGCACCAATAGTAAACGACTGAGTATTGGTAAGGCCCCATCCATCATAACTACGCATAAAAAGTGTGTGCTGCCCATCGGCAAGCCCTGTCAGGTCAGCAGCAAAGCTGTAGTTATTCAAATTTGTTGTTGCTGCAATGCCAACGGTATGGCCTTTGCCAAATCCGGGATCGGTATCAAAAAAGTATTCAAACTTAGTGAGGTTGCCTGCTGCAGGGTTGGGCGGTATAGTAATGGCTGCTACCAGAATATTAAAAATCTGGTTGTTGGTTAATCCCCATTTTCCATTAGCATCTCTTGTGCGTACATATACCTGATGTATCCCATTTGATAATCCGGTTAAATCAATAACAGCATTACTTGCAGTAACATTTGTTCCGGCAGTTACAGAAATATCAGCACCCTTTCCAAAACCTGGGTCAGCATCAATAAAATACTCTGCTTTATTGATATTGACTAAAGTAGTGTTATTACCAATCGTTGGTACAACTGGTATAATCATAAAAGACAAAATATTTGTAAGGCTCCAATGCCCCGCTACATCTTTGGTTCTTATATTAATAAAATGCACACCGCTCGTCAAGCCAGTTAAATCTATAGCAGCATTAGTTACCGTAATATTTGTACCAGCGGCCACAGGAATATCGGTCCCCTTTCCAAAACCCGGATCTGCATCAATAAAGTACTCTGCTTTATTAATATTAACCAATGAAGGGCTGGTGCCAATCGTTGGTATTACAGGCAGGATATAAAAAGGAAGCATATTGGTAAGCCCCCAACTTCCTGTAGAATTTTTTGTCCTTACGTTAAAAAAATGTACGCCATCTGATAAGCCAACAAGATTAACAGCCGCATTATTTACAGTGATATTTGTACCGGTAGTAACAGAGATATCAGTGCCTTTGCCAAAACCAGGATCGGTATCAAAAAAATATTCTGATTTATTGATGTTTCCTATCGAAGGATTATTACCAATAGTAGGTACAGGTGGAAGCTGTACAGCACAGTTACCCGAATAATAACCCAGAGCAATCCCCGCGTTATTATTGCTGCTTGCATCAGGCACACCATTACCTACACAGGCATCCAAATGATATAAAGCTACGGTATTCACATCAGCAATAAATGCAGCGGTAGGTACTGAAAAATTGGATGAATACCGCACATTATTACTAATGCGTACTTCATCATAAATACCCTGATGCCAGAAATTAGTATTGCTGGCACCATTGCCTCCCCATCCAAAATTTAATGAACCTGCACCTATGGTTAATGGGCATCCATTAGTAAATAAGCCAAGCCCTGATGAAATACTCCCCGCCAGCACACCATCTACATATAATTTAATATTGCTGCCATCATTTACTGCTGCTATATGGTGCCAGTTGTTGTTATTAATCTGAACTGTTGAGGATAAAAAATCATTATCACCGCTACTATTCAACCCACTCCACATGCCTATATAACCGTTGTTGGTTATAATTCCAAAATCGCCAGACGAGTTACCAGAAGATACTGTTGCCATTAGCGATGGCCTGTTCCAATAGGTGGCATTGGCTCTGCTTTCCGTTGTCTTTACCCACAATTCCATCGTCCATATTGTGACCCCATTGAGCATGGCATTGGGTGATTGTACACATTGGGTGCTACCATCAGTTTGTAAATTACCACTAAACTGTGCTATACTTAGATTACTTAAAAACAAGCAAAGTATCACGCAAACATGATGCATGTATTTCAATCTGCTCATAACTTTATTTTTTTTAAATGTGCTTATAAAAAAGTTGATGATTACCATTAATGAGATGCAGAACTGAAAGTTACCGTCATACTGGTAGTGCCACTATTCACAGAAGCCGGAACAGAAAGTGAATAAATACTGGGCACACTGGGCATACCACTTAAAATATAAGGTGCCGGCCCGCCAAATGCGCCACAATCTACAGCACCACCATTTAGACTACCGGTACCTGAGGCGGGCGTACTTCCTGATTTTAACTGAAACCTGCCATCACTAGAAAACCCGGCGCCGTTACCAAACCAATTATTATACACAGTAGCATTGGCATCAATATTTTGTTGGTTACCATTGCCTGCCGGAATACCTGTATTATGGCAGATGTTATTAAAATAAGCATTGAAAGATTGATAAACACCAAAGTTTACATCCCCAAAAATATTATTTTGAAATACAAAATTCTGACAACTAATATATACAGTATAATAAGTAGCGTACGGCGAATAAACAAAACTATTATTGATAAAGAAGCCATCAACTTTTGTAATATTGGCGGTAAAATCTATCCCACCATATATAATGTTATTGTAAATAATTTGGTTCTTTTGCTTGCCCGTAGAGCCCCCGCCTACGCCGATACCACCTGTTATTACATTTTGCCTTATAGTATCTGCATAAGAATCTGCATTTGAATAGTAACCTCCAAAGTATAAATTAGTAAACTTGCATCTTTGTACCGTAACAAAGCTGTCTATGATGGATACATCGTACATCGTTAATCCGGAAATTACACTACCCTTGCTACCGGGGCTACATGCAATACCATTATTAATAAAACAACTCTTCGTATTTGCCTGCGTATTAGGGTTGGCTACTAAAGGCGATGTTTCGGAAAGATAATACCCGGTACCTATTATCACCAGCCGCTTGTTTAAAGTAACATTTCCATCATAAGCTGCAGCAGAGCTCTCTACATGCAATGTATCTCCATTAAGCACCGATGCAGAATTAATAGCCGCCTGAATACTTGTAAAATCAGCCGTAATGCCGGTATTGTTATTTATACGCCAAGTTTTAGCCTGCAATGCAATGCAGTACATTGCAAAAACGAATAGTAGTGTTACCTTTTTCATTTTAAAAGTTTTTATAGTTTAAAAAAATATACATTTTTCTGGGGTAAAACTAACTGCCTTTATCTTGCTGGGGCATCATTAAAAAACATGATTTTTTCAGGTTTAGAAAAAAATAAAGCTTTAAATATTGTTTGTTGGCACTTGTCAAAGTTTGTTGTAGTCGAAATACTATTGCGAATGTAGCATCGGCATTATACCATTTAAGTTTGGACTAATTTATAGTTCAATTTGGCATAACATTGGGCTAAAGCCTCCTTGCTTTTCATTATTTCACCGGCTTAAAAGGCGAGGAAATATAGGCAAGCTAATGAAAACATACGCCCTACATAGGCTGTAGCTAAGATGAGAATTTTAATTATCTCCATGTTTGGTGTAAATAAAAGCCCACGACATAATACCGTGGGCTACCATTATTTTACTTTATCAGCTTACTACTCATACATTAGTCTTGAGTGTATCTTTCAAACCGGAAGATGCTTTCTCTTTAATTTTTTTTACGGGTGAATTTTTGGAATCAACCGGCGCAGTTAAAATCAATTTATAATTTCCTGCTTCCTGCACCTCAAAACCAATTTGCCCGTGGGTATTTACTGTGAGTATAATAAAACTACCGCCCGGGTTTTTGCCGCCTTTTACAATAATGCCGCCTATTGGATTGCCCGGCATTGCGCGTTGGGCAGATTCATCATTAAATTTAACGCCTGCCTCATTTATGCCTTTGCCTGCGGGCTTTTTAGGCAGGTTCAGTGTGAAAAGGTAGCTACCTTTTTCAAGATTATTTAATATTACTTCGCCATTATTTCCTGATGTAATGGTAAGCATTTGCCCACCGGGATTCCTGCCGCCTTTTACTATAATACCACCAATTGGTTGCCCGGGTTTCGCCATCGCTGCAGGATCAAACATCGGGTTACTTCCCGAAGTTCCTTTTTCTTCATACAAAGGGTTTACAACAGTTGCTTCATTTGCATCATCCATTTCCCAGGGATTGTATGATTCGGAAGGTGGTGTGCGAAGTTTACGTGCCTCTAAGGAAGTACTATCGCTGTTAGAACCTGAATTTGGATGAGTATTAAGCCTGTTGTCTCTGTTGCTTCTTGTAGTGTTAAAATCTTGCGCTGTGCCACGGGCTTGCAAATTAATGCTATCCGCTTTACCTTCATCATCAACAAGGTTTTGATCGGCCAATTTTCTGTCAACTTCTTTGGTTATAGTGATGGGTTTATGCATGCGCTTTCCTGTTGGCAAACCACTGCTTGCATCTCTAGGAGATATTATTTTATGATCTTTTTTACCTTTCCCATCACCTGCTGTGTTTAAAAACTGTCCTCTTTCTCTATTGCTTCTTGTGGTGTTGAAATCCTGTGCTTCCTGACGTGTGGGGAGAGTATCATTTCCGGTAGGATTATTTCCATTGCCCTCTGCAATAAAAAACTGTCCTCGTTCTCTGTTGCTTCTTGTGGTGTTGAAATCCTGTGCTTCCTGACGTTGGGGGAGCGTATCATTTTCAGTAGGATTGTTTCCATTGCCACCGGTTCTTACAAACTGTCCTCTTTCTCTATTGCTTCTTGTGGTGTTGAAATCCTGTGCTTGTGCTCTACTTGCGCCCTGACTCAATGCGCCACCGCCAGATTGCAGGCCACCGGCTACTTTTTCTCCAAAGTTCTGCCCCTGGGTTTGCCTGGTGGTAGTAGGTGTCATTGAGAGACGGCTCGGCATGCTGTTAATTATAATCCGTAAACCAACGTTTACTGACGTTGACTGCCATTTATTAGTGATTGTTTCAGAAACTTCCGTTCCTTTTAAGAACTGCCCATAGTTGTAAAAATTTTCACCATTGTTAGATTGAGGTATCCATAGGGTGATATTATTTTTAATAGAAGGGCCATAAGATTGCACCCCTTTTGCAAATAACGATATTTGGTGAGAAAGCTGATAACCTAACTCTATCCCTGGTTTTAAAACAACACCGGATGCTGTGTAATCATTAGCAGCAATAAAAGTAATGTCTTTGCTTTCTGTTGTTTGATTTGGATTAGTAATTGTTCCGGACAATGAATACCCTTTTCTGTTTAAAGAAAAATAACCTAACAATACCGAAGGCGACACAGCTATTTTACCAAAAACCCATTCTGCCTTTGGCCCGGCAAAAATTTGGAATGAACTAGCCCGTGGTGTACCATTTCCAAATGCAGATGCCATCGTGCCGCCCTGATAAGGGAAAGCCTTATTATATGCAGCAGCGCCGCCACCTGCGTTTTGGCTTGAGTAATTAACTCCTGCTTCGATACCGAGTGAAAAGCGGCTACCTCCCTTTACCGTACCATCCCATCCCTTCCTGTAAAAAGGCATAAAGCCGCCAGCCTCTATATTCCATCCGTTTTTTATAAATGCGCTGTCCTTCATCTTACCTGATGCGATTACATTGCCACCAGAGATATAAGCGCTGATGTTTTTGTTTTCCTGCGCAAAAGTAGTTTGTGCCAATGCCGTTAATGCACAAATGGAGAGTAATAAATAATTTTTTCTCATTGGTAATAGAATTCTTTAAAATTTGAAACATTAATGATAAACCTATAACGCAAACAAGTAACAATATTATATAATTTCAGGCGTGGTTTATCAAAAATTAAAATAGAAAGCCTACGATTTACTCAGAGGGCGATCATAATCCTCAATAATATCTGTTACTGGCGCCAGTCGCCAGACTGGTGCTCAGTTGTTTCTAATGCTGATTATTAAGTAATGTACACATAGGACTGAAGTCCTACGTGAGAATAGTACAAGGCATTTATCGAAGACAAAATACAATCATTTGCCTAAAGCCTTTTTAGGCTTCATCTTGTTGCCCCGCCTTTAAAGGCGGGGCAACAGAGTGTAAACTATCACAGGCTTTAGCCGAAATAAGAATATGAATTATTTCTTTGTTTACTTCAACAAAAGCTCACGGTCTTTGTTACTGGCGCCAGCCTCCAGGTCGGAGATCAGCAGTTACTAATGCTGATTATTAAGTTACGTACACACAGGGCAAGAGGCCTGCCTGAGAATAGTACAAGGCATTTGTTGAAGACAAAATACAATCATTTGGCTAAAGCCTTTTCTATCTTTATTTTATTGCCCCGCCTTTAAAGGCGGGGCAATAGAGTACACCATGCTTAGGGCTTTAGCCCAAATAAGAATTTGAATTACTCCTTTGTTTACTGCAACAAAAAGCCCTCAGTTTAATCCGTGAGCCTGAAAAACCACCACACTAATATTTTTTAATGTTATTAAAAATTTGTCCATGCTGTACCTGCAATGGTGTCCCAGCCTGATTTAGCCGTATTGGCCACTTTTTGTGTAACAGGATCAATAGTAATGTAGATCCATCCGATGCGGTTGGCTTTTAATTTTCCTGTTTGATAATGTAAAAATATTGCCGTAGTGAATGGCAGACAATCATTAAAAAGGATGATTTTTTGCGCTTTTAAAAGAGGCAAGCACAAAGAAGTGTCAGTGACGTTTCAATGCAATTAAACGTGGTACCTCATTCACCCCTTTCATGGTTGCAAACCAAATCTGTTTTTAACCCGGGTTTGCATTCGCGGCAATCGTATTCAAGCCCTGTCCGTCTGGTCGAGCCTATTGGCTTTTCCCACACAGTCAAATATTGATTAGCCCTTTTCAAAAAGTATTTTTTTGCAAACACCTCTACTTCCCAAACAATAAACTACTTTTTTAATACCCCGATTCTGTTAGTTACGCATTCATATCTGTTAGCTACTCATTTACGAAACATACAATAATCTGGTTATTGCATTTTTAAGAATAAAATAGATCAAAGCCTGCTTCATACCGGCTTTGTTCAAAAATAGATTAAACAAAAACCTTCCAACATGAAATACGCAATCGCCGTCATTTTTTTCTGCGCTGTAATGAGCGCTAAATTATTTGCACAATTCAACTATCCCTACACGAAAACGGTTGATAGTTCCGACACTTATTTTGGTGTAACCTACAAAGATCCCTATCGCTGGATGGAAAACTTAAAAGACAGTAATGTGGTTAACTGGTTTGGCCAGCAAAAAATATTTGCCGACAAAACAATGAAAAACCAAAATGGTATTGATAGTTTGATAAACCAGTTAAGTGGATATATTAATTCAAAAACATGGGGGCGTTCGCCTGTTTATAGGTCAGATAACAGGTACTATTTTTCGAAAGGCGGGCGCGGCCAGTTAAACTTCCCACTATACTACAGAACCATTAATGATACCACCGCCCATTTTTTATTTGACACATGGGCTATACAGCCCGGTGTTCGATATAATATAGCAGGTATAGAGTTTTCGCCCAACGAAGAATTTATAGCCGTTGCATTCGATAAAAACGGTGAAGAATACCCGTTTATAAAAGTGTATGATATTAAAAATGAAAAATGGTTGCAAGACAGCATTCCCCATTGCTGGGCCAATACTATTAACTGGACAGCCGATAGCAAAGGTTTTATTTATGGCTACAATACCGGCAATCGCAATGCGCCTAATGCCACTGAAAATGATGTGGTAAAATATCACACCCTTTTTTCAAACTATGCAACAGACAAAATCATCATGGATGATAAAATTAGAAATACGGTAGAAAAGAAAATTAGTAATACTTACTACGCTTCCGTTTATAAAAACAATAGCCCTAAAAGAATTTACTGTCAACCCAACCAGGGTTTTGAATTTGAATATAATAACGTGTATTTTATCAATAATTCAGAATTGCTTTCTACTTCGAAAAACTGGAAAAAATTATATGGCAACAAAGATTCGGTAAGAACTGTTATCGAAACTGATGCAGGCTATTATTTTGTGTCTGCAAAAGGAAAGGGTTTCAAAAGTTTTCGTTTTACATCATTCATTAAACCCGAATTTGCCCATGCAAAAATAATTATGCCAGAAGATAGTCTTTGGCAATTGGAAAATATAACAGAAAGCAAATCTTATGTTCTTGTAAACTATTCTAAATATGGCTTCATCAATAAAACGGTATTCATTAACAAAAAGACCGGCAAACAAGTCAACGTATCTGCAATAGATGAATATAGCAGGTTTTTTATAGGCTCACTTGGTAATAAAACAGACGAATGTTTTTTCAGCAAAGCAAATATTAATAAACCCAATTGGTTTTACAAACTCGATATTGCTAACAACAAATTAATAAATGATATTTTTTGGGCGCCACAAAACCAAACAATTTTACCCGGATCCGATAATATTGTTTCAGAATTGATTGAAGTTCCTTCTTATGATGGCACATTAGTGCCTATGACAATACTTCGTAATAAAAATACTCAGCTTGATGGAAATAATGTTTGTATTCTCTATGGCTACGGAGCTTACGGTATAGATACGAAAGACAATTCCTACAACTCCTACGATCCTGTAAATAATTTATTAGCACAACGAGGTGTAATATTAGTACATGCTTATGTACGTGGCGGTGGCGAAAAAGGAGAGGCCTGGCACCAGGCCGGAATGAAGGAAAATAAACCCAACAGCTGGAAAGATTTTATTGCCTGTGCAGAATATTTAATCAAAAATAAATATACACAACCAGCAAAGCTATCTTGCTTTGGTGCCAGTGCCGGAGGTATTTTAATTGGCAGAACAATAGCCGAACGTCCCGATTTATTTGCGGCTGCATCCATTCAATCAGGTAGTGTAAATCAGATAAGAGGCAAAGCATGGGCTAATCAAATAAGCAACTATCCTGAATACGGCAATCCCAATATAGAAAGTGAAATGAAAGGATTGATAGAAATGGATGCCGCAATTCATATAAAACCCAACACAAAATATCCTGCGATGTACATCACTACCGGTATTAACGATAATAGGGTAGCACCCTGGATGCCGGGTAAACTTGCAGCTACATTGCAGGCAAACAGCACATCGGGCAAACCTGTTTTATTATATACAAATTTTGAAGGCGGCCATTTTGGCGATGCCAATGCACCTACTATGATTGACAGATTGAAGTCAAGCTTAAAACAAACATTCTTTTTATTGTGGCAATGTGGGCACAAAGATTTTCAAATGAAATAAATATTATTTTTCTTCAACAGTGCAAATAAATATCATGTCTGAAAATCCTGTACAAACAAAATGGCATCGGCGCAACTGGATTAAACTCGGCATTACTGCTATTGCCGGAGGCATTACTTCCGGGTTTATCAAAAAAGACAAGGCAGATGATTGCATACCTACGCCTGTACAGGAAGTAGGCCCTTACCCTGTAATGAAATTCAGGAAACAGCCAGATCATGATATTGACCTCACAAAAATTAACGGCCATACACAAACTGCCACAGGTGAAGTAATCATCGTAACAGGCCGAGTACAGGATGAACATTGTAAACCCATACCCGGAGCAGTTGTAGAAATATGGCAGGCAAATAATTTTGGAAAATACCGGCACGAACTTTCGGATGAAGGTGAAAGCGATCCGAATTTTCAGGGTTGGGGGCAGGCGGTAACCAATGCAAATGGTGAATACCGGTTCAAAACAATTTTGCCCGGGCAATACAATAACAGGGCAAGGCATATTCATTTTAAAATAGCCTGCAGAGGTTATCATGAATTAGTAACGCAAATGTATTTTGAGGGAGACCCAAGGCTTGCCAAAGATCCGCTTTTAAACCAGTTGACACACGAAGAGCAGATGCCGTTGATTCTCTCGCCTGTTAAAGAGGGTAAAGTGAAAAAATTTTCATTTGACATCCATCTTGAAAAATTGCTTCCGGGAAAAGTGAGTGAAAAAGTATTGAAAGAATATACCGGCACCTATACCATACAGGAAAGCAGTTTTGATTTAAAAAACTTTTTTAAAACTACAACCGGCAATGATTATGATGTACACCAATTCAAATTATACAACAAAGGGCTTCAATTGTATATTTCATTTCCTTTTTTTATTCCTGTAGAAACCGGCTGGGCGGCTAAAGATGAATTTCAGTCATGGTCGTTCTTCAACACCTTCTTCCGGTTTCAAAGAGATACAGCAGGAAAAGTAATTGGCCTGCACCTGCACATCAATGAGGATCAGTTTGCAGTGTATAAACTTACCAGTAAAATATAATTTATATGAAAAAGGTTCTTGCTTGTGTAATTGTTTGTTTTTATGGAATTGTTTGTTTTGGACAAACCAATGTCTTGAAACAACTATTCAATTCTGTTTCAGAAGAATCGTTAAAAGCGAATCTGTATTATCTGGCTGGAAATAATTGTGAAGGCAGGATGGTGGCCACTAAGGGTGATACAATGGCTACAAATTTTGTGGAGCAATGGATGAAGAAGTATCATTTAAAAAAGGGGATGACCAGTACATACCGACAGAAAGTATTTTTTGAGGACAATTCCGACAATATTGACCAACTTGAAATAGATGGAAGGCCATTTCCAAAATATGATTACTGGATTTATCAGCCGCAGTTATATGCTTTCAGAAAAGGAGTAGATATCAACAATGCCCCATTAGCATTTATCAATTACGGTATTGCTACAAAAAAATACAACGACTTTGATAACCTGGATGTAAAAGGGAAAGTTGTCCTTCACCTTACTGGTACTACCCAATACTTAGCCGATAGCCTGATTAGTAGTGAGGAACTGAAAGGTAAGTTTAAAGATTATGAAAGTAAAGGGGCAATTGCCACTATTGCACTGCCTATGTTTTTTGATTATGATGCCGTGGTGCCAACTATGAAGAAAAATGCAGCTTTCAAATTATATTCATTAAAAGGCGATACCACTTCTTCCTTATTTTCAAAAGATAAAAACGAATATCCTTTGATGTATGGATCGCCCAAATTATTCAAGGAATTACTCGGAAATCAATTTGGGATTATAGACTCTTTAAAAAACAGTACTACATACCTGAAAAACGATCCGCAGGCATTTGACCTGAATAGAAAAATAAGCATACACATCCAGAGGAATATGGCAGACAATATCACGTCTGATAATGTAATTGGCGAAATTCAGGGAACAGATAAAGCAGCGGGATATATTGTTTTTACTGCACACCGCGATCATGAAGGGCGATTATTAGACAGTACCTGGTACGGTGCAGATGACAATGCAAGCGGCACGGTTGCCATGATGGAGTGCATGAAAGCGGTTTCAATATTAGCAAAAAAGGGGATAAGGCCAAAACGCAGCATCTTGTTTATTTCCACCACTGCCGAGGAGCACGGATTACTCGGCGCACAATATTTTGTGAATAATCCTACCGTGAGTGCCCACCAAATAAAATATGCAATTAATATTGATATGCTTGGCCGGATTGACCAAAAACACACGGACGATCCATCAAAAAACACGAACTATGTGTATCCATTATATTATGATACGCTATACAATTTCAAACCAATGCTGGATGAATTGAGCGGACAAACAAAAATTTTGCTTGACGATTACTATTTGAAAAACCCGGATGAAGAAAATATGATTAGCCGAAGCGACCATATTGTTTTTGGTGAAAAGGGTATTCCGTTTATCTGGTTTTTTTCAGGCATTCACAAAGACTATCATCAGCCAACTGATACGCCGGATAAAATTGATTACAGGTTGCTTGCAAACAGAACCAAATTAGCATTAGGCATATTGTGGAAACTGGCAAATGACAATTAGCCATTAAGAGAAACCTGCAATTATAACTTAGTACGGACGATATTGATATTTGATAAGCAAAAACTCTACAAAATGAATAAAGCCTATTTACTTTGCCTCTTTGCTTTGATACTTTCTCAAAGCAACATTTGCGCCCAAAAAAATATTGACAAAGCGGCTCTTGATACTTTATTGAATGTGGCTGAAGAAACACAATCTGATGCAGTTGTCATTTATAAAGATGGCAAACTTTATGGCGAATACTATTTTGGCGGACAGCCAAAACCAATTTATGCCATGTCTTCTACTAAAAGTATTTCAAATTTGGCAATTGGAAAACTTTTAACCGACGGGCTTTTAAAATCAATAGACCAGCCCATTACAGATTTCTATCCTGAGTGGAAACAGGGTATGAAAAAGGACGTTACAATTCGGATGCTTTTAAATCATACATCTGGCATTCAAAATGTACCAATTGCATCGGAAGAAATTAATTCAAGCCCCGACATGGTTAAACTTGCCCTTTCTGCTGAAATAGTAACAAAACCGGGTACCGTTTTTTCGTATAATAATAAAGCAGTAAATCTATTATCAGGCATTGTGAAAATTCTTACACACAAAAGGTTAGATAGCTATTTAAGAGACAGTATATTTACCCCACTTGGGATAGAAGATTATTATTGGGAAGTAGATGAAGAAGGAAATACAGATGCTATGGGTGGCCTGAAAATATTGCCAACTGATTTGGCAAAACTTGGCCAATTTTTTTTACAAAAAGGAACTTGGGAAGGGAAACAACTTATAAATTCAAGTTGGTTTGACGAAACAGTGAAGCCATCCGAAAAAAGCTCATTTTGTGGTTTATTGTGGTGGTTAGAATATGAAAAAATAAATGCAGTAATTGACGACAGACAAATAGACTCGTTAAAAAAACTCGGATTGGATGCTGAAGTGTTAAATAAAATTAAAGCTATCAAAGGCACATATAACCTTAACGAATACTACCCAATATTTAATTCAAAAGTTGTTAATACTACACCCAATTGGGTATCCAAATACAGTCCTTTTTTTACATCAAAAGGAATTCAAGTTAGTAGGAAAGAATTTGGAAACATTGTTGGATATTCAACAAGGGGTTTTCTTGGAAATTATATGACAATATTTCCTCAAGATAACTTAGTAGTAGTAAGAATGATTTCTGACAAAACATTTAAAAGCGGTAATGGAAATACAGATGATAACGGACCTCATAATTTTTACAATTTTTATAATTTAGCTAAAGCTCTAATCAAATAAAAAAGATAGCTGCTGCCCAACAAAAGTATTTTACAATGTGGCGAAATATGATTCTAAAATAACAATGCGATTGCTCATCAACCCGAGTCTTAAAAATCACCAGTTGTAAAAAATGAAAACCATATTATTTCTTCGTTTACTGCTACATTCAAATACGATTACCTGCCAAACCATAACATGAGGATATGGTTTTCATAATAACTTATGCGATAACTGTTTTAATTTTATATAAACCTGCATGCATGTACAGATGGCCATTACATATTTTCGTACTGATTTTAATCATTATCATTCCGGTAATCTTACATGCGCAATCCTTTCCTGATTTAAAGTTTTTCCCAGTTCACAGCAGTACAGCTTTACCTGCTAAAAATGTAAATAGCATAGCCCGTGATGGCAACGGGTTGATGTGGTTAAGCACAGAATCGGGCAGCCTTCTTCGCTACGATGCGAACTATGTGAAGGAAGTTATTTCGCCCAATAAATCGGCTGCCTCTTTGCAGGATATAAGCATTGATAAAAACAATCAAATATATATTTCTTCGGCAGATGGGTTGTTGCACTATGATCCGTTAACGGACAAATTGAATCGCTATCGTCATGCTGAAAATGATAAAGCGAGCCTTGCAAGCGATGATAAGCCACATCCTTTTGTGGATAGTAAGGACAGAGTTTGGGTGAGTTCTACAAATGGTTTACAACAGTTTGATGCCGTGTCCGGCAAATTTGTTTTATACCAAACCCCTGCACTGCCTGCAAGATTTCCTAAAGACCAATATAATCATTTGGAAAGTATCGCAGAAGATCATAAAGGCAATATCTGGATTGCAAGCGCTTATGGTTTGTATAAAGCAGATACCATACACAAAACGCTGTTGGCTTTATATCATGAAAAATATTCGTGGGTTACACATATATACATAGATGCACAAGATCAATGCTGGCTTACTACCTGGGGTTCCGGCATTATGAAGTTTGATCCGGTATCAGCTAAGTTTACGCATCTGGAACTACCGGGAATGAAAAATAATATCACCCACGGAATTTGTGAGTACGAAGACATCCATCACAAACACTGGATATGTTTTTCTGATTATGAGTCGTTGGTATTGCTTGACCCCGTTACTGAAAAATTTCAAAAATATGTTGTTGATGGCGGGGTTAATTTCGTTTATGCTGAAAACCCTAAGCGTATTTGGCTTGCCACATCAAAAGGTTTATTACTGGCGGATAATGTGCAACAGCAAATCACTAACTATCCTTTGTATCAGCAATTAAATCAATCACCCGGTGAATTTGGCCATCCACAATTTTGGTTTGATCAGGGCAACCAAATATGGCTTACCGGATACTTTGCCAAAGGCATTTATCATTTCACCAA
>JAFDXH010000116.1 GCA_018268075.1 Bacteroidota bacterium
AAGAAGCAAGATGCCGGCATTTTTGAATATGCCTGCTGCTCAGAAGGAAGCCCTTATTGCTTACCTGTTCAATCTAAAAAAAGATAAATTATCGTCCGCTAATTATGCAGATACTTTAAAAATGGCAAACAACTTCCGCAAGCGATATACCATTACCGGTTATAGGCAATTGAAAGACCAGTTTGGTTACTATGGCATAAAACCACCCTGGGGCACATTGAATGCAGTTGATCTCAATACAGGCGAAATTATATGGAAGCGTCCGCTGGGAGAATATCCTGAACTGACAAAAAAAGGGATACCCGGGACGGGAACACAATTATTTGGCGGCGGCATTGTTACTGCAGGCGGATTAATTTTTATTGGTGCATCAAAAGATGAGAAATTCAGGGCTATTGATAAGGGTACAGGAAAAACAATATGGGAATATCAATTGCCTGCAGGTGGTTATGCTACACCATCCACTTATGAAATAGACGGGAAGCAGTATGTGGTGATTGCCGCAGGTGGTGGAGGAATGCAGGATACCAAATCAGGTGATTATTATATAGCATTTGCTTTGCCTGATTGAAAAAATAAAAGTGAAAACAATTCAGTAAGCAGGGGTTTAAATATTTTCTTTATTGTTTTATATAACAACATGACGGAAATATTGATGAATTAATTAAACGAAAAGTTTATGGATGGAAAAATCAACCGCAGGGATTTTGTTAATTACGCCGGCTCATTTATGACATTGGGAATTGGCGGGATCAAACCTGATTTTACGAAGTTAACAGATGCAATGAGGACTTTGTCACGTATCCGTATTAAAGAGGTAAGCGCAAATTTTGAAAGAGAGCCACTTTCCCCATACCGGTTTAAAGGAAGTGTAATAACCGAGGCCTGGCAAACGGCGGCATATATTGAATCCGAATCGGGCATTCATAAAATCGGATTGGGAACACAAAACGTTTTATGGTCTGATCCTGATGTTTTTTCCCGTCACTCTACAGCCGGTGGCAGTGCTTTAATGTTTGCGATGACTGAAAGGGCATTACAGTTAATGAAAGGACAATCCTTTCACAACCCGTTGGATTTATTGGATGAACTTTTACCGCAGGTACATGATTATGGAAAAGAAATTACCGGCAACCCCAATTTGCGAAAAACCTTTGCTTTGAATGCATTAGTACCCGTTGATAATGCAGCCTGGCTTTTATATGCAGCGGAAAATAACATGAAAAATTTTGACGAAATGATCCCTGTTGAGTATAGAGCATGTTTATCCCATCGTCATAAAAGAGTGGCGAGCATACCTTCTTACAGTGTAGGAACGGATGTGTCGAAAATTAAAGCTGCCGCAGATGAAGGATATTTTATCATGAAACTGAAGATTGGCTCGGCCGGAACGCAAAAAGAGATGCTGGAAAAAGACATGGCCTTTCTCTCAGCCGTTCATGCGGCTATCGGGCATTATAAAACGCCACATACCGTAGATGGAAAAATTCCTTATTATTTAGACCCCAACGGAAGATATGAGAGGAAAGAAACCCTGCTGCGTTTGCTGGATCATGCAAAAAAAATCGCCGCTTTCAATCAGCTAGCTGTTATTGAAGAACCCTTTGCAGAAAATAATGAAACTCATGTTGGCGACCTGGGCATTATCATTGCCGCTGATGAAAGTGCACACACGGTAGAAGATGCGGCCAGGAGGATGGAACAGGGATACAAAGCGATTGTAGTAAAAGCGATAGCCAAAACCTTAAGCATGACCTTAAGAATTGCAAAGCTTGCTTATGAAAAGAAGGTTCCCTGTTTTTGCGCTGATCTCACCGTAAACCCGATACTGGTTGACTGGAACAAAAGTGTTGCAGCCCGCTTGTCTCCCTTGCCCAATTTTGATATTGGTTTGATGGAAACCAATGGCCACCAGTACTACAAAAACTGGAAACAAATGATGAGCTATCATCCTAAAGCCGGGGCTATATGGACGGAAACAAGAAATGGTGTCTATCAAACCGATCAATCTTTTTATGACGAAAGCGGGGGGATATTCGAACCTTCGTCGCATTATGAACAGCTATTCAATAAAGGCAAGGATTGATAGAAACAAAATACCCTTTTTTGCCGGTTTACAAACTGTCAGAGTGTTTACATCAAAGCCTTTTGATATTCTGACCGGTAATTTTTTGGCTGGCAATTCTTGAATTTTTTAAACTGCCTGTAAAAAAAAGGGATGCTTTCAAATCCTGATGCATAACATACCTCGCTGATTTGCTTATCCGTTTCTATCAGCATCTTGCAGGCTTTGTTGACTTTATATTCGTTCAGAAAGGTGAAAAAAGGTTTCTTCATGACCTTACTGAAAAATCTTGAAAAATATTCTTCCGTCATGCTCACTTCGGCGGCAATATCTGTCAATGAAATTTTTTTATGAAAATTATTTTCAATGTACTTATAAACGATAGTGATTGTTTCGTTTTGCGACTCATTCAGGTCGCTGGAAAAGCCCTGTTCACACAAAAAATGGTACCTGTTTGTTTGTGCTAATTCCTGCAGAATATTTAACAGCGCAATGACTCTTTCAAAAGGGGGAAGCTGAACAAGGGTAAGGCATTTTTCCTTCACCTTCAGTGCAACAGAGTTATCAAATTTTATTCCCTTATCGGATAAACTCAGCAGCTTGCGTATAGCGCCAAACTCACTACTCCCCATCCATGTTTTATCGAGGAATTCATCTTTTTTTAAATACAAAACAATTGCACTAACGTTCTGTTCCTGTTCTGAAGCGTTGATCCAGCAATGCGGTAAGTTAGAACCCACCAGTACAAGGTCGTTGTCAAAAAAATTTTCAATGTTGTTGCCAATATACCTGACCCCATGCCCTTTTAAAATATAGGTCAATTCATATTCGGGATGATAATGCCAGGGATACTCAAAGTCTTTCTCTGTTTCCTGTATTTCAGCCTTAAAAATTTTTGAATCATTGGATTCGATGGGTTTATAATTCACTTTCATACAATGCACATTTTCGGTACTAAAATTCTGATTGGTCTAAATTTACTACAAAATAGGGTAATAAATTTTATTGGGTATCTCAAAAGGGTAGAAATTGTGAATATCTTGACCCTGGACATTATTACAATTATTTTTTGCCGGTGAGGTAAATGAAAAATGAAACGGCAATAAAACATACTTGAATGTTCAGGTTATTTTTTAGCAAATATGCACAAAGCAAAAGAGTTCGTGTTGCGGAGTAGCGACGAGTCCGGGTGTTCTTAAAGTAGTGTAATAAGGGCTTTCTGCCAATGAAAAGAAATTCGTACTATGCTAATCGCTTAATATTTGAAAAAGGTTGACGCACCGGCCATATTAAATTACTCCATTATTCCGTGCGATGGAGATCAACTGCATTTATAGAGACAGACAATATTCACTTTTTATCTATAAACATCAAATAGAATAAAGTTGTGCTATTCTTTAGATTAGTTATAATTTGAAAGTTCATCTTGAACCATACAAAATAGGTTAGTGATAAGACAGTATCGGGTAAACAGGAAGTAATATTGAAAAGTATTTTCGTTACATTGACAGGGATATTTAACCCTGCAATTCCGCTGTAGTATGAAAAATGAAATGAATTTTGAATCAGAGCTTCTTGATTACATTAAGCAGCATATTTATGTTGCCGCGATTTGCGACATTCTCGATGATCTTGGTTATCGTAACCAGGCTATGCATCAGCGTTTGCGGCCATTGTTGCCGGATATAAGAAATTGCGGGTTTATCGGCAGGGCCCGGACGATGGTATGGAAAGAAGTGGATTATGTAGATGAAGAAAACCCTTATGGATTGGAAATTGAAGCGATGGACTCACTAAAAGAAGGGGATGTTGTGGTGCATTCCACGGATGTAAGCGGTACCAATGCGCCATGGGGTGAACTGATGTCAACATTGGCAAAACGAAAAGGGGTAGCCGGTTGTGTGTGCGATAGCCAGATAAGGGATTGTATAAAAATTATTGACATGAATTTTCCCGTGTACTATGTCGGCATAAGACCGCTCGACTCAAAAGGCCGGGGACTGGTAGTGGCTTATGATGAACCGGTGAAATGCGGCGAAGTGCTGGTTCATCCCGGCGACCTGATCTATGCCGATTTCGATGGCATTGTAGTAATACCAAAAGCCATTGAAGTGGAAGTAATTCGACAAGCTAAAGAAAAAGTGCATGCTGAAGACTTATCAAGAGCCGAACTGCTGAATGGAAAAACGCTGGGTGAAGTGTATCAAAAATATAAAGCATTATAATTGCATTCTATGAAATTGCAAGATCGTTCGGTAGTAATAACAGGATCGGGATCGGGCATAGGCCGGGCCTGCGCTATTGAGTTTGCAAAAGCCGGCGCTTCTGTTGTGGTTGCAGATATTGATTTAAATGCTGCTGAAGAAACAGTAAAAAAGATAAACGCATCAGGTGGTAAAGCCTTTGCCTGCCAGGCAGACGTATCAAATCCCGCTTCAGTGGCTTCACTGGTGGAAACAACGATAAAACGGTTTTCAAAAATTGATGCCCTGATCAATAATGCGGCTATCCAAATAAACAAAACCATTGCTGATACTTCTTTTGAAGAATGGAATAAGCAGATGTCGGTCAATGTGGGCGGCGCTTTTCTTTGTTCCAAATTATTCCTTCCGCATTTAAAAACATCGAAAGGCTCGATTGTAAACATGTCTTCCGTAAATGGTTTTTTTGTAGAGCCTTCCTGTGCGGGGTATTGCGCTACAAAAGCAGCAATAATTGGCTTAACAAAAGCAATGGCCATTGACCATGGACATGAGGGTATAAGGGTTAACTGCATTTGCCCCGGTTATATTGATGCAGGTCTTGCTGAAGGATATTTTCAAAGCCAGGCAAACCCTGCGCAGGCCCGTGCCGAGGCAGGAAAATTACATGCCCTTTGGCGGATAGGAAGACCGGAAGAAGTGGCGCAGGTTGCTATTTTCCTCGCAAGTGATGACGCTTCTTTTGTTACCGGTTCAGCGTATGTAGTGGATGGCGGGTTTGGTTCGGGGCTGCCACCTAAATGATTTTATTTTTTCGTCAGATAGTATTCAAATAAAGTACTAACCACTATGCAAAAAAGCAGGGATTGGTTTTTGGTTATCCTCGTTAATTTTATGTGGGCCACCCAGGTTCCCGTTATTCGCCTGATTGGCGATAAGCTGGGGCCTGTCACCATTGCCTTTGTCCCCCTGCTCAGCAGCACTGTCTTTTTTCTTCCCTTTTTATGGATGGAAAGCAGAAAGCGGAGAAACTCAGTGAGCCGTTCCTGGAGAGATTTGAGATATTTTATTGTACCGGGACTGATTGGTGTTTTTTTAATGCAATGGCTCTATACGGTTGGCGCTACAAAAACATTAGCCGCCAATGCGGGTATCATTACACTGACCATCCCCGTATTGGTGGCCGTATTCGCTTCCATATTGCTGAAAGAAAAAATGAATATAGTACGTGCAGCAGGATTTATTATTGCCATTGCAGGCGTTTTGCTCACCTCCCTTTCCGATTTGAAAGGCGCCAACTCTTCGGAAAGTAAGTACTTTACAGGCACCCTCATTTTTCCTTTGGCCTGCGCCTCCTGTGCTTTTTCTAATACG
>JAFDXH010000117.1 GCA_018268075.1 Bacteroidota bacterium
ATTAATTTACACTTCAACAAGCTTTCTGTTATGTGAAAGAAAAGAGGCTTGCCTGCAAAGTTGCGATAGTTCTTTCCGGGTACTCTTTCGCTTGAGTGTCGCATGGGGAGTAATGCTGCAATTGTCTTCATAAATTATTTTATACCGTAAATGTTCTTAATTAGCTTAAGCTCTCTCGTTAAAGTTGTGTTCAACTTTAGGAACACACAATCATTTTGAGAATCGAAAGTACCGTGTGCAGGAAATTTCTTTACAAGTGTAAAACCTGCACTAGAAAGAAATTGCTCCACATCGGGCAGTAATTTTATTCCTTGATATAAAGGAACTGAGAATAATTCAAGATGCAACCCTATGCAATTTTTCAAAGTATTTTCTCCTCCTTGCAAAATCTCAAATTCTGCCCCTTGAGCATCAATTTTTATGAAATGAAAATTTGAAGAAATATTTTTTTCTTTAAGTATATCATCTAATCTTCTACATAATAATTTCTCCTCTCTTACTAGTTCTGATCTTTCAAACCATGTTTCTGAAAGATGCAATGGCCCATGCTTACTCAATTCTTCAAAATTTTCCTTCACATATTCATAGTTTTGTTTGAATAGAGATGACCCGGTTTGATTAAAGCCTTTGTATATATAAAAGGGCAATGTAGCATTGATATTAAACAATGCTACATCAAGGGTGATGATATTTTTTATACTTACTTTTTCATCTCTTGGTTCAAATTTGAGTAATGTTTTAATCATACTTTTATTTGTAAGCCAAGGTTCGGGCAGTAATCCAACAGAGCCAATATCAATTAAATTAATGATCCCTTTATTACGAAAATTTATTTCTTTATTACTATGCAACCTGTCATTATTTGCTAGAATTTTTCTTTTAAGGTATTGCAATATGCGATGGAGTATGTTCATTATATCTTATTTTTCAAAATTGCTCTAACAGGGGAAGCCTCTAAATCTTTTATTTTTAAAGGAAGACAAATTAATTCATACAAACCCTCAGAAACATTTTGCAAATTCAGTGTTTCTACGATTACAACTTCGGCTCTCAATAATATTTGATGCGTTTCCGGCCCATCATGAAAGCGTTGAATAGAGAGATAATCTATACCAATTAAATCAAAAGAATGATCAACCAACCATTGGGCCCCACTTTTATCAATGCTACAAAAATCTTCTTGAAAGGTTGCTATGTTATTTTCCCAATAAATCTGATTATCAGTCTTTAGTAGCAAACGTTTACACCCTTTTGGTAAAATCAAGTTACTTAAATGTTCTGAAGTTATACTTCTTACACCACGTATTTCGGCAACATAAGTATCTCCTATCATCTTGCAAAGATCGATTTTGTGAAGTGGGCGGCCACCATGAACAAAATGCAAGGGTGCATCAAGGTGTGTCCCTAGGTGACTGTCCATCTCAAAATAAGATAGGTTATTGCTCTGAGCAGGCATCTGCATTTGCCAGGTATCTTTAAAATGTCTTGACCCGGGCCATACAGGAAGCTCATTTGAAACAGTATAGGTAATATCTATAAAATCTTCCATTAAAAATCTTAATTGTATTTAATTATATTTTCATTCTCATTAACAGAATATTTTTTTCTTTTAAACCCGTTAGAGTAGTAAAACCTGTTTTTTAATTCCTGTGATACTTCTCCATTTTGATTATGTCCGATATAAGTACCATAAAACTGCATATATCTAAAAATGACAATACCCTTAAATTCTTTTAAAAATTTATTTCGTCGCAATGCATGAAAGCCATCCATAAATATGTTTGTTACAAAAAGGCGAGTAAAATCAAAAAAAGAAAAATGCACTTTCGGCATTATATTTTTAAGCGCAATAGCTTCTCGTTGATAGCGGTTTTTAATCTGCTGTGCTGTTTCTTCATGCACATGAACTATAGTAGCGTCCGATCTATAACTTATCTGATATCCTTTTGCCATTATTCTTTTTGCCCAATCCAAATCTTCCAGTCCGGTTAATGCTTCATCGTATGGCTGAGTTTCCCAAAGACTTTTTCTAATTGAACAATTTGCATTATTACAGAATGGTGTCTGTTGATTTGGATTATCATGATCAGGAAACCATTTTGCAAAAACTTCATGTTCAGAAAATCGAGTTAACTCATTCCCAATCTGTCTTCCATAAACAAGGCCTGTTTTATCATTTGTAAAAGGTTCAATCATCTTTTGAATCCAGTTATCATATACCGGATAAACATGAGCTGATGCAAATAAAAGAATTTCGCCCTTGGCCTCTTTGCATCCAATATTTAATGCTCTGCCAAATGAAAAATACTCTTTTTGAATTGTAATTACTTTAGCGCCTTTATTTTTCGCAATAGAAATTGTTGAGTCTGTAGAACCGGAATCTACCACAATAACTTCTGGCTTTACCCCATTTGCTAACAGTTGACGGTTAATTCCATCAAGCAAACGACCAATATGACGTTCTTCGTTTAAAGCTCGAATAATAATTGAACAGTTCAACTATCTTCTCTTTTAACTAGTTTAACTAAGACTTGCTTATCTCTAATATTTTTTTCTTCAAATTGATAATCAAATTCTTCCAAAAAGATAAATATCGCCTCTTCATTTGTTCCGAATTTTGGTAAAAATTCCGGATGGATTTCTAAAAAAATTATCCTCGGGGCATTTTTATCGCACAATAAATTTTTCATTCCTTTTAGAGCCATCATTTCAGCTCCTTCAATATCAATTTTTATGACTGTAGGATAGGGAACTAAGTTAGCCTTTAGTAAATTATCGATTGTTTCCACTTTAACACTTATAAAACTATCGATTCCATTCACTTTTTGTAAACTGGGAGAAAATGCATTTGCCCCTGCAGTGTAAAGATTCATGTAACCTTCTTCATCTCCTACTGCTAGTGATTGTATCCCATAATTAGTTAACAAATTCAGATCATAATTATTTTTAAGCCGTAAAAGGTTTTCAGGATCGGGTTCAAAACTTATCACTTTTCCTTTTTTTAATCGATCAGCAGCTAAAACAGATATCAATCCAACAGAAGCGCCAATATCAAAAAAAATGTCATCTACTTTTAAGCTATTAAGAAGATTTAAAACATATTCCTTTTCTCCTCCCCAATTTTTAAGCCTAAATTCTTCGATGGGGTTGTTGATATTAAAACTGATTCCGAATTGCGGTTCAGAATATTGATAAGGGTACTTTGAAACAGGTGTATTGGTTTCCTTATTAAACCCAAACAATTTCACTATTATTTTTTTTACTTTTTCTAACATTAAGTTTAATTAAAAAATTTTAGGTCGGCACCCATTATTATATCGTTAATTGGCTCACAATTTTTGTAATACTTTTCCATCAAACCAACTAAAGGAATAGTATCAGGCATCAGAAAACATATCTCTACTAAAACCTCTTTCGTATTTTTTAGCATTTCTTTACTGTGAACTAATGCTTTATACTCACCTCCTTGAATATCAATTTTTAAAGTATCAATCCGTTGGATATTGTATTCGTCACAAAAAGATGCCAATGACCGACATGAGATTTTAGATTTTTTAATCTTACCCTCTTCTAAAAATGGCAACAATGCTTCTATTTCTGTTGAATTAGTTTGTGAACTAAAAGGATTATAAAAAAAATCTACTTCCCCATCATAATTGCTTATTGCGGAATTAATGATTTGATAATTATCAAACCTATTCATATTCTTTTCAATTACAAGCAATAACTTTTCATCCGGTTCAAATAAAAATGATGAAGCATTAGGAAAACGTTTTTTATAAAAATATCCAAACAGTCCAACATTAGCTCCTATATCAAACATTACTTTATTTTCTTTCTCTTGAACAGCTAAAGCCAATTTTTCAAGCTTTACAGTTGAATGTACAATATGGTAAATAGAAGCTTCCTCATTAATAATATACAATATATCATCTTTATATTGGTACTCAATGATTGGTTCATTAGAGTAAAATTGCTCTGCAATTCTTTTTACATTTATTAATCTTTTTTCAGA
>JAFDXH010000118.1 GCA_018268075.1 Bacteroidota bacterium
AAGAGGTAGTTATGTTTTTGGGTATCCTTGTATTCGTTGAAAGTAAGTTTGGTCAGTCGAACTTCCTTTTAACAAAAGTAAATGCGGCATTGAGGACCTGACTATGTCCTTAAACTAGTTATAGTGCCTGAACGCCTTTTATATAAAGTAATTAAGAGGTAGTTATGTTTTTGGGTATTCTTGTCTTAATTGGAAGTAAGTTTGGTCAGTCGAACTTCCTTTTAACAAAAGTAAATGAGGCATTGCAGACCTGACTAAGTCTGAAAACTGGTTAGGCTGGCTGAACGCCTTTTGCATAAAAGTAATAAAGAGGTGGATTGGCTTTGTTGCTACTTAATTCTTAGTTATAAAGGGTGTTTGACTGAACCAACCCCTTTTAACAAAAATAATAGCAGCATGGCGGACTTGACTAAGTCTGAAAACTGGTTAGGCTGGCTGAACGCCTTTTGCATAAAAGTAATAAAGAGGTGATTGGCTTTGTTGTGATTTAATTTTTAGTTATAAAGAGTGTTTGACTGAACCAAACCTCTTTTAACAAAAGTAATCACAGCATGGCGGACCTGACTAAGTCTGAAAACTAGTTAGACCGGTTGAGTGCCCTTTTTTTAATTAAGGCCTTAAATTGGTTTTATTGCTTTAATTCTTTTTAAAAAATAAAAAGGAGTTCAGGCAATTTGTTTATAACTTATAATAATGTAGTTTTTTTTATAAAAAAATACAAATTAAAAATAATAATGTAATTTTTTTTTTATAAAAAAATACAAATTAAAAATAATAATGTAATTTTTTTTTATAAAAAAATACAAATTAAAAATAATAATGTAATTTTTTTTTATAAAAAAATACAAATTAAAAATAATAACGTAATTTTTTTTTATAAAAAAATACAAATTAAAAAATAATAATGTAATTTTTTTTTTATAAAAAAATACAACTTAAAAATAATATAGGTATTTGAGCTCCTTTTACCAAAATAAATAGCAGTATTCTGGACCTGACTAAGTCCTAAAACTAGTTAGGCCGCCTGAACGCCTTTTGCATAAAAGTAATAAAGAGGTGGATTGGCTTTGTTGCTATTTAATTCTTAGTTATAAAGGGTGTTTGACTGAACCAAACCCCTTATAACAAAAATAATAGCAGCATGGCGGACTTGACTAAGTCTGAAAACTGGTTAGGCTGGCTGCACGCCTTTTGCATAAAAGTAATAAAGAGGTGATTTTTATATGTTTAAGATTAAGGAAGAAAATTGTTGTTTTTTATTTAAATTCTGTATGATTATTCTGGCACCGTCAGTTCTTTTTTTATTATGAGATTTTGGGTTTTAAGATTATATTTATGTATTTAAGATAATTACCAGCTGTATTTTTTTTGTATTTACTTATAGTCATAAATTAATATTTTTCGGTATTGGTAGTATTTTTTTGTTTTTAAGGTTAAAAAAAAATTATTTGTGTGATTAAGATATAAAGCTAATTTTTTCAAGTAGGTTTCTACTCTAGTTATTTTTTTTTATCAATCTAGTCTTTATGTTTCTTATATGGGTTTTTTAAATTAATATTTTAAATGGTATCGTTTTCTTATGGTACTTTTGTATTCTCGTAAGTATATATATTTTTTTTTTTAATGTTTTTGGGTGTTTAGTATATATTGTTTATTTTTAAAATGTAAAATTTGAGTTAAAAATTAATTTTTTATTGTAGGAACAGGGCTTTTCTTGTTTGTAAAGGTATGATAAGTTACTTCTCATACTTTTTTTAATTTTTATGTTCTTTTTTTTATTATTTTTACCTTTGCTGTGCTCTTTATTAGTGTGAATATTTTCATTTAATGGTTTAAAATATTATAGTTTTCTCATTATTGCTCATTTATATTTTTTTTTATTTTTTCTTTGATTTTTTTTTTTTTATAAAATTTGTATTTTACAATATGTTTTTTATTTAAATTTAGGTATGTGGGTATATTGTGGTTGTTTATCAATAGATTGAGAATTTAAAATGGGTGCGAGAAAAGTTGTTTCATTATATTTTGGTATGAAGGGTAATTCCAAAAATTAATATACTGGTATACAGGGGATTTATACTATCTGATACTTAAGCAAGGAGATATTGTTTCACCAAAAAAAGTTGATTAGAAAGAACCCAGTTGATGTCACTACTAAACAACAAAGATAAATTTTAGTTATCTGGAATATTATAGGTAGTAAGTAATGTTATCCATTGCACGAAAACGCTCTTCAAAGGTCTAAAAAACAAAAAATAATATTAATAAATGGACGATGGGCAACTTTATGGTTATGGGTTAATGAATGCTAATTTCTCAAGATACTACAACATAATATTTGTGTGTCGGAGAGAGTCCGGAAAACTATTCTGTAATTAAAGGAAAGCTGCTGTAATACCCGCTTCTAATTGAAATGGTATTGATTTTATGCAATAATGATCCTATTATAAACAAAAAAAATACAAAATAATTGATAAGACTCAAAGACTTGGTAAAGGAATAAATTTCGATGATTGCTTGTCTAGTACCACGGAAAAGATATCCTCATACAAAAAGATACAAAAGTAATAAATTTATAGCATTTTAAAAAAAAATTTTAACTAATCAAAACTTTTATGATTTGTTTAAAAGCTAGATTAGTTGGTTTCATTATTACATAGTAAGTTTTGTAATGCCTGTTAATTCAGGGTTTTTAAGTTGGAGCCGTATGATGCGCAAGTATCTTGTACGGTTTTGGGGTGGAAGAGTCGTATTCTCTTACCCACAGATATAGTTTAAGTATAATTATGGTGGGTTTAGTTCTAAGTGTTTCTACGTCTGTACATTTTTTTTCTTTAAGTTATATGAGAGGGGATTCTAATCTCATTCGTTTTTTTTCGTTATTATCTTTATTTACATTTTTTATGTTTTTTTTAGTTGTTAGTGACAATTATTTAGTTTTATTTGTGGGTTGGGAAGGCATTGGTATTTGTTCTTTTTTATTAATTAGTTTTTGACAAACACGGGTTTTAGCTTCTAAATCTGCGTTAAAAGCTATAATTTTAAATAGAATAGGAGACAGTGCTTTTTTAGGAGGTATTTCTTTTTTATTTTATATTTTTAAATCGTTAAATTTTGGAATAGTTTTTTCTTTATTACCTTTTTTTTGAGATCAACAATTTCAGTTTTATTATTTTTCTTTTTTTTATGTAGAAATAATTTCTTTTTTTTTTTTTTTAGCCGCAGTAGGAAAATCAGCGCAATTAGGGTTACATGGTTGATTGCCTGAGGCTATGGAAGGCGAACGCAAACTGATTTATATTTTTTTATCATTTTATAAAAAGCAGCAAAAGCAATTAAATATTTATTATAGGATAAGCGTAAGTCCTGCTGCTATAGAATATTTAGGTCAATGGACAAGAACATGGCTAATATCATTTGCTCTACATGGAACATTCTGAAATTCAACAAACCTGCGTTGAACTTGTAATTGCCCGAATGTTAATTTACGTAACAACAAAAAGCAAGAGAGTCGGTGTCCTAAATATAAGTTATTACTTGAAACCACACATGATTCATGTGTAAGTAAAACACCTGTCAAGGCTATTATAAAATATAGAGAATCAGTCGGAATCAAATATAAGTTTCTTAATACTCGAAACTTTAGTACTTCCCTTCCTGGGAGTCCTAAGTCTAGAGATATATTCACTTTGAAGCGAAAATTTGATAGGAAGTTAGAGCAAGAGGTGCGAGTCGATAAATGACTTGAAAAGAATCAAAACTTGAATCATAAGCTTTGATCGCTATATAGTAATCCAGAGACACAAAGTGAAATTTTCCATCATACTACAATTATAGAAATTAAGTTACATCTTGAGGATTACTATGAAAATCTAACTCTAATAGTTATGAAACATTTGGCTAAAAGCAAAGAGCGTATAACAGCTCAAAATTTACCAAATGAAATAAGTAAGTTACAAAATATTTTTATTGAATCTTTTGCTATAGCTGTTTTAGCTGTGTATGAAGTTTCCAAATCACCCGCCAGTAAAACTGCGGGTGTTGATGGAGTTAAATATATTACGTTTGCTGAAGTAAAAAATGATTGAATTAAAGAGCAAACTAAAAATACTAGGTACGGTAGATCTTCTAAGCCTCTCAAATATAGAACCACTCTTCCACAAAAGGCAATGATAACTGATGATATTGAACAAATATTAAAGTCTGATGTCGAAGATAAGGTATTTAAAACCAGGCTTAAAATTCTAAAATTTATTAATTTTAAGTCTTATCGTAAAAATTATCAATCTAATGCAGTAAAGAGGGTTTTTATTCCTAAAAAGAATAATGGTGAATTTCGACCTCTAGATATATCCAGTATAAAAGATAGAACCTTACAACAAGTAATTAACTGGGCTATTTTACCTATCGCTGAATACCAAGCAGATTGTTTATCTTTCGGGTTTAGACCTAAGCGGTCTGCTATTGATGCTATAGGGTTTGTTTATAAATTATTAAATTCCAGTAGAATTACTCGGAGTAGATCTAAATACAGATTTCGAAAAGTCACTTTTTCTGAGTATAAGTCATTTAAAGGTAAGAAAGCAAAATTTAGGCATACTAACATAAGTGCCAAAAAAGGTCGAAGGAGGAAAGAATATCTCTATGACTATTATATATACCCAATACCCAAAGCTAGCAAAGAGACTTTTGGTCTAAAAACCTACATGCAATATATTAAGGTAGATATAAACAAGTGCTTTGACGAAATATCGCATGATAAAATTTATGAGCTAACTCCGTTATCAGCTAAATATAGATATTTTATTAAATCATGATGTACTGCTACGGTTATTGAGTCTATTACTAAAGGATCTAAAATAATTAGCTATATTCCAACTTCTGGAGTACCTCAAGGTTCTATTATCGGGCCTTTATTGTGTAATATTGTACTAGATGGCTTAAATGACTATCTTCTCATATCTTTTCCTAAAGTCTTTAAAATTAACGATAAAGCTAGAGCACTTGTCGAAAGCAAGACCAATAAACCTTTAACCAGAAATGTCATCGATCAAAAGACTCGACTCTATGCTGTAAGATATGCTGACGACATTTTAATACTAGCTAAATGTAATTTAGAAGATCTTAAGCTAGTACAAAAGGCTCTTGTTGAATTTCTAAAAGAACGTGGTTTAACTATAAATGATCCGGATACTTTTCAGGGTTATACTTTTAACTCTGGAGCAAAATTTAATTATCTGGGTTTTACATTTATCTTACCAAATCCCAAGAATCCAAGAGTGGACTCGGGAAAATATACAAAAAAGCAGTATAATCCTATTACTACTAGCCTTACTAATTTAACAAGATACACTAGAAGCCGTTTACTAGTTTTAATAGAAAATCAATGTATGCAAAGATTTAAAGATAAAATTAAGAAACAGATTAATGGGAAATCTACAACACTGTCTGTAAAAACCCTAATAGATAAGGTTAATCTTCTGTTAAGAGGTTTCCTAAATTATTACAATCTAACTTCTGATATTTCAAAACAAGTTAATCAAATTAACGATCTTATACACAAATTATTTTATAAATTCTTATTAAGAAAATTTTCTTCTACTCCCAAGATATATACTATGATTAAAGAACGATTTATAAAAGATGGCACATTTTGTTCAGAAAATAGCACATTACTAAAAGTCCATCAAATTAAACCGCATAAATCGAGAAGTCTTATAATACTTTCTCCTAATGACGATATGTTGAGATCTAATATTTATGTAGACAAAGAGGTATATGCTAAGAAGGAAACTTCTAATAAAGAATTATTAGCGTTTTCTAATCTAAATTATGGGAGGGATCTAAACTGACAAGAGTTACTTCTAATATTACATACTTATCAAAAGGGGATTTGTGAGCTATGTCAAAAGGAAATTGATTACGACTCTATTCCTGCGGGTGTAGAAATTGACCACCAACCTGCGATATACGAACTAAAAAAATCTTTTTGAGATGATTATGTAACGACAAACTTTCCTGAAATTAATATTAAGATTGGTAATAATGATGAGGTTTCAAAAAAATTAATTGAGAAGTTTAATAAGGAAGAAACCTTAGAGGAGGCTCTTGCATTAAAACATGAACAAGTGACACTCCGATTATTACATAAAGACTGTAATCAAAAACATGGAAAACTTATGCAAAATATAGCCGCTAAAGAGATTGCTATTAAAAGAAAAGCTTTAAATGCCGAACTTTATAAAGTATATGCGAACTTTTCAAAAAATTTCACACTAAAATTTAAAAAAATTCGAAAATTAAATAAACAACAAACAGGTATGGTTCTATCTGTGAATTTTAGTGATAAATATAAAACTAATAAACCTGATGAATTTGAAGATATTGACTCAAATGATTAAAGGTCTAACTTACTTATCTATTTATAACGTTTCCTGGGAGCTAAACACCACAGTAATGTGTTCATTTAGTTCTGGGCACGGGTCAACTTTTTGATCTAGTGTACCCCTACACCTGTTTCTGCTTTAATACACGCTGCTACTTTAGTAACTGCTGGTATTTTTTTAATTATACGTAGCTCTTTTCTTTTTGAAGGAGCCCCTTTTGTATTAAATTTAATCTTGTTTTTAGGAGGCTTAACCTCTATTTTTGGCTCTATAATTGCTTGCAGTCAAAATGATATTAAACGTATTGTGGCTTTTTCTACTACAAGTCAGTTAGGTTATATGTTTTTTGCTTGTGGTTTTTCTAGTTATCATATCGCCTTGTTTCATTTATTAAATCATGGGTTTTTTAAAGCTTTATTATTTTTATGTGCGGGTACTGTTATTTTTTTGATTTCACATGAACAAGATTTACGTTGTTATGGTAGTATTTTAAATTTTTCACCATTTTTATACAGTGCTTTTTTAGTTGGTAACTTAGCTTTAATCGGATTTCCTTTTTTATCAGGTTTTTATTCTAAAGAAATTATAATCGAAGCTGCTTTTGCAAATTATCATATTAATTCTTATTTTATTTATTGAGTAAGTACATTAGCTGCTATCTTAACTACATGATATAGTGTACGCTGTATTTATTTAACTTTTTTAATTGAGGGTAATTGAAATAAAATAATTATACAAAATATAAGAATTTTGCCCTTAAATTTTCTTTTTTCTATATGAATTCTTATTTTAGGTAGTTGTTTTTCTGGTGTCTTTTTTAGTTCTTTATTTACTGGAGTTGGTAGTTCTTTTTTTACATCTACAGTATATATTACTTCTTTTAATTTAATTTTAGATTTTGAATATTTATCTATGTATATTAAAAATTTACCTTTATTCGGTAGTATTTGTGGTGCCGGAGTTGCTTTTGTAATTAATTATCTGTTATTTTTGTATTATAATTCATTTTCTATGCATCTTATAAATGATTTTTATTCTTCTTTGTTTTTTTCTTCTTTTTTATATTATTCTTTTAAAATAAAATTATTTATATCTCATAAATGATTTTTAGATTTTTTATCTACAAATTATTTAGGCTTTTTTGTGTTAAAACATAGTTATGAAACTTATTATAAATTATTAGATAAGGGGTTTTTAGAAATTTTTTTTTTCAACGGTATTTCTTTAGCTATTTTGAAGTTAAGTTATATCTTATTATTGCAACAAAAGTGCGAGAAAAGCTGTTTCATTATACTTTGGAATGAAGAGTAATTCCACAAATCAATACACTGATATACAGGGCCTTGATGCAATCTGTTATTTAAGCAAGGGGGTATTGTTTTCACCGCAAGAAGTTGATTAGAAAAAACCCAGTTGATGCCCTCATTGCAGGACGAAGATGATATCATTCATCAGGTATATTATAGGTAGTAAGTAGTGTTCTTTTTGGCACGAAAACGCTTCTTGATTTTTTAAAATATAAAAATAATAATATTAATAAAAGGACGATGGGCAAGTTCTATGGTTAGGAGTTTATGAATAGCAGTTTCTCAAGGCACTACAAAATAAAATTGGAGTGTTGGAGAGGGTCCAGAAGATTATTCTGTAACAAAAGGAAAGATGCTGTTATATTATATTCTAATTGAAATGGTATTGATCTATAGCAATAATAACCTCTAGTAAACATAAAATACAAAGTAATCAATAGGATTCAAAGACTTTAGTAAAGGAATGTAATTTTGATGATAGCTAATTTAGCACCATGAAAATCATATCCACATGCAAAATGGACAGATGCGGTAAATTTATTAAATAAACAAAAAAGTTTTTAATGGTTTTAAAATATGTACTATTTGTTTATGCTCGAAGTAATAATACTACATAATGAGTTTTGTAATGCCCGTTAATTCTGGATTTTTAAGTTGGAGCCGTATGATGCGCAAGTATCACGTACGGTTTTGGAGTGGAAGAGCTACGACTCTTACTCACAAATTGGTTTTTTATATAATTTATTTTGTTTAAATTTATTTTGTTTTTTATTTTGTTTTTTATTAGTATTTTTATTATAAAATAAAAATAATGTCTATTTTTTTCTGATAATTTTGAATTGATTTGTTTGATGATTTTTGTAATAAACAAAAACATACAAATAAAAGTGTGTTATGTTTCATTTTCTTTCTTATTTAGTATTGGAATTCCCAAAAAATTATATAGAATCAGACAAACAAAAAACAATAATTTATCTTAATAGTTTTCTTTAGTTAGTTGTAGAGGCATAAATCTATATATATATATATGATTATTTTATGAGATAAGAGGTTTTAGAACTTGATTGTAGTTAAGTTTGGAAGTATTTGATTTGAAAAGAGATGAATATGAATATCTATTTAACTTATTTTATGAAAATTTTGAATTGACTTGTTCGGTGATTTTGCTCAACAAATCATAAAGATATAGGTGTATTATACTTGATATTTGGTATTTTAAATGGTTTTGCTGGTTTAATTTTATCTATTTTTATTCGTTGAGAATTAATCAAACCAGGTAATTTTTTATTACTTGGAAATACTCAATTATATAATGTAATAGTAACGGCCCATGCGTTTATTATGATTTTTTTTGGATGGAAAGCTTTAGCCTCTTTTTACGTTAATTTACGATAACCCCTTTTTATTTTAGTTACAATTATTACATGGGGGTTCGTATTTCCAAGTGGAAGTTATTGTTTTGTTTTACAAATTTATGGCTAATTTCTTATAAACTTGTATTTTCATTTAGGTTAAGGTTATTCAAATTTTTTAGAGTACTTATGTTACTCTTTACTTTATATTTAATTATTAGATTTAAAGATGTTTGATTTGCTATAAGTCTTAAAATGTGCTTATTTTGTTTATAACTACTAGAAATGGTGGTATTATTTGTAGTCAATAATATTTTTTAAATAGCGAAATACATAATAACTAAAGTGATTTACTATTATAAGTAATAACGTAAAATATAATGAAGAGTTTAAAGATTAATCTCATACAATTTTTCATTGAAAAAGTATTAAGGTAAGGTTCAGGAAATGAACTTTAGAGACGGTATTATCTTTTAATGTGTGTTATAAGAGTATATTTTCAGGTGTTAGTAAAATATTAAATATAAGTAATCAGGTTATACTTTCATTACGATTGAATATACCTGCAAAGTTAAATAAGATACGTTCTAGGTTAGCATTTAAGATTCTAAAAATGCTTTTATACTATAAAGTTATTTATATGCAATCGTTGAATTTTGTTTTTTAGGATCGCAGTATGTAACATATTGTTATATTTGAATATCAGTTTTAATTTGATTTTTTAACAATATCTTGATTAATTCTCCTCAAGTAGGCATACACAAAAGATTAATTATGAATCTAACGGATTTAAACCTATGCGTAATATTTTAAAAAGAAGGATATATTATTGAAATTTAAATAATTTAACAGATGCTTGAATAGAGTTAGTTAAAAGCAAATTGTGAATACAATCAGAGGAGGTTATATTAAAAAGTATAAAAAAAAATATTTGGCCTCCAAAATTAATTATCATTAATGAATGTTTTGAGTCGTTACAGTATTATATTTGTAAATTATCTTATGAAGGAAAGTATAAGGATGCTTTAAATTTAATTTCTACAGTCGCACATTCAAGTCTACTTAAATTTCTAGCTATAAACAAGATTACAATAACTTCAGGTATGATACCAGGAAAAGATAATCAAGTTTTACTTACGCAGGAAGATAAAATTAGTATGTTTAAGATTACGAATTTTTTTAATTTAGATAAGCAGAAACAAATAGATGTATTACAGGTTAGAGTCTTTACAGAAAAAAAAGATCTTTATATATGAAATATTAAAGAAAGGGTTCTTCAAACACAACTTTGTTTTTTATTAGATCCTTTATATGAAGGTAACTTTTCCGAACATATATACGGTGGGCGGAAAGGGCGCAATTTATTTCAAGTTATCGGTTTTATTAGTAAAATTTTTAATAATGCAATAAAAGATTCATTAAATATTGTTTTATTTAATTTAAGTTTCTGTTTTGATCAAATTTTACACGATAAACTATTAGTTAATTTTCAATTACCTTTTTTATGAGAATCTTTAGTTTTAAAATGATTAAAGCCTTTTTTATGAGATGGTTTTACCTTAAATTATATTAATAAAGTTGATTCTGGTTTAATCGCTGGATCTTGGTTTTTCTTGATAATACGTAATTTTATTATTAATTCTTGTTTTTTCAAAATATATAATAAACTATCTAGTAAGTTTAATTTTTCTATTGCTAACGATATAAAACCTTTTTATAAAAATACATTGGGTGGTACTCTACTTAATACTTGTCATATTTTAAATTATATGGAGGATATTATTTTAATTACAAATAATAAATTTGAATTAGTTTATTTTATACAAAAAATTAAGGCAAGTTTTAAAAAATGAAATATTTTTTTAGTTAAACAAAAAAGTATTTTTTTAAAATCTGATTTAAATAGAAAAATTACTTTTGAATATTTGGGGTTTAAATGAACTTATATACCTACATTCAAAATAAGATCGGATAGTGTCCTTTTGGATAAAAAAATTTTAACTGAGAATGTATTGTCTAAAGTAGATGGTAAATTATTTCTCAACCCTAATCCTAATTTATTTTGCTTATTAAAAGAGAATCTTCGAAAAAAAATTAATACTCTTTCTAAAAATGATTTCGTAGATGTTATATGTATGTGTAATAAAATTTTACTTTTGTGAAGTAAATATTTTAGTTGAAGCGATACTTTTAATAAATTAGTACGCTTAGATCATTTTTTATATAAAAAATTTAAAATAAACTTGCTTACTAAGTTTCGATATAGAGGTAAAGTTCGTAATAAATGAGTTGCCTTTAAATTTTTTTTATGTCGTACAAAAAAGAGTAAAGATGTGACAGTTTTTTCTTGTTATAAGAAAAGATGACATATTCATTGTAAGTTTGTTAATAATACTTACGGGAAAAAAAATATCATATTTTTAATATTAGCTACAAAAATATATAAATTGAATCCTATTTCGATAAATGTTTTACCTTTTACTTTACGGTATAGTCCTTATTATTTAGCTCGTATACAATATAGTCGTTATAAATCTAGAATATTAAAAAGTAGAACAAATTTTGTTAATTAATAGTTTTATATTTCAACTTATATCTTTATTATTTAATATTACACTGGAGAGCTTAATGCTGTGAAAATAGCTTGTTAAGTTCGGATGGGGTGAAAATCTTGTACAGAAAAGTAACCACCCATATATGGTTATGCCTATTTTAATTGGAGCATGAGGTAATTGATTTATTCCTATTTTGATAGGAAGTCCTGATATGGCTTTTCCTCGTTTAAATAATATGTCTTTTTGATTTTTACCTCCTTCTATTTTATTACTTTTGAGTTCTAGTTTAGTAGAAAATGGGGTCGGTACTGGTTGAACGGTTTACCCGCCTTTGAGTTCCGTTTTAGCACATTCTGGGTGTGGAGTAGATTTAGCCATTTTTAGTTTGCATATGGCAGGTATTTCTTCTATTGCAGGTGCTATTAATTTTATTGTTACGATTTTTAATATGCGGTGCCCTGGTTTATATTTTAGAAGATTACCATTATTTGTGTGGTCAGTTTTTATAACTGCTTTTTTATTACTAATCTCATTACCTGTATTAGCAGGTGCAATAACTATGTTACTAACAGATAGAAATTTAAATACTACTTTTTATGAGCCTATTGCAGGTGGTGATCCTATCTTATATCAACATCTTTTTTGATGTGCGCTATTTAATTATTCTAAAGGTTATGAAGTTAGTAACTTCTGAGTATTATATCCATGTGCCGCATACTCTAAATCAAGTAGCTTATTCTATGATGAAAATCTAGTGGAGTGTAGCATGCTACTAAACGGGGTCTACAAATCTCGAGATACGCTTATTAATGAACTGAATTTACAACTGACCGGAGGTAAATAGATTCTCACTTTTACAAAAGCTCGTTATAATATATAATTGAGAATCAGACAAATATATAAGGATATATGTAATGAAGGTAATGCAATTAACATGCAAAAGTTGTAGTTCTAAAATAAGTACTGGCCTTTATTATAAGAACTTAGGAATGCCTCTGGTTGTATTTGTAGAAGAAACAACCTATCCTTTGCTTACGCGAGGAGACCTATTCAATAATCTGGAATAGTGGTGTCGGAGACTCAGTAATCCTATGTACAAGGAAAGTGAGTCAGCTTAATACGCCAAAAGAAAATACAACTGAATCTAAAAAATTATGTTGGACGTATATGTGTTAAGTAGAGAGCCGTATGCAGTTAAAACAGCATGTACGGTTTGGGAAGAGGCTTTTGTTAGTGATAATGGTTGTCGACTTCACTTTTCGGTCATCCAGAAGTGTACATTTTGATCCTTCCTGCTTTTGGTATTATAAGTCAAGTTCTTGAGGCTTTAATTCAAAGTCCTATTTTTGGGTATCTCGGCATGGTTTGGGCGTTAATTTCCATAGGTATTCTTGGTTTTTTCGTTTGGGCACACCATATGTTTGTTGTTGGTTTAGATGTAGATTCTAGAGCATATTTTACTTCTGCTACCATGGTTATCGCTGTTCCTACGGGTATAAAAATTTTTTCTTGATTAGCTACTTTATATGGTGGTTGCCTTTCATATAAAACACCTTTATTATTTGTTTTAGGTTTTATTTTATTATTTACTATAGGAGGTGTTACTGGTATTATTTTATCTAATGCAGGTTTAGATATAGCATTTCATGATACTATGTATGTTACTGGGCATTTCCATTACGTTTTATCTATGGGTGCGGTTTTTGGTATTTTTAGTGGTTGGTATTTTTGAATTGAAAAAATTGTCGGTTTGCAGTATAATTCTTATTTAGGGAATATACATTTTTATACTTTTTTTTTAGGTGTAAATTTAACTTTTATGCCATTACATTTTTTAGGTTTAGCAGGTATGCCGCGTAGAATTGCGGATTATCCTGAGTTTTATCGTGGTTGGAATCTTATTTCTAGTTTTGGTTCATATATTTCTTTAGTTGCTACAGGTATTTTTATCTATACAGTTTATATTATGTTAGTTTATGGGTCTAAAAGTCAACGTAATCCTTATAAAAACTTATTTATTACCTATAGTCGTTTTATATATCTTGTTCTAATTAAAAAATTTTTTTTACTGACAGATATTGCTTATTCTTTTCAATTGGGTTTTCAGGATCCCAGTAGTAGTTTATTTGAATGTATTGTTGATTTACATCATGATATTATGTTTTTATTATTATCTATTGTTTTATTTGTTTGGTTTTTAATGTTTTTAATATTAAATTTAGAAAAAACATTTTATGTAATTCTAAATGATTCTTATTTTTTATATGTTTTTAAAAAAGATTTTAAAACAAAATATTTTATTTAATTTTGAGTTTTCTTACATATGGTTTATTCTTTATATTTTGTAGATATTTATTACTTTTATTGAAAAGAAGAATTTTCTTTTTTTATTTTATATTTTTTTGTAGTAATTTGTTTTTTAAGTATTTTATGATTTTTTGTGTTAAATTTTAATTTTAATTTAAATTTTTATGAAAAGACATCTCAATATGAATGCGGGTTCGAGCCGTTTGGTTTTAATTCGATTTTTGATTTGCAATATTTTATTATAGGATTATTATATTTAATTTTTGATGCTGAGTTAGTATTAATATTGCCTTGACTATTAGGTGTTTCTTCTTTATCTTTTTGAGGTTTTTTTAGTATGTTTTTATTTTTGATGTTTTTTTTTGTAGGATTAATTTTTGAATGAAAAAAAAGTGCGAGAAAAACTGTTTCATTATACTTTGGGATGAAGAGAAATTCCAAAATCAATATACTAGTATACAGAGCTTTTTATGCTTTCTGTTATTTAAGCAAGGAAGTATTGTATCACCAAAAGAAGTTGATTAGAAATAATCCAGCAGATGTCTCTACTTCAGGACTATGAAGATATTATTCATCTGGAATATTATTGATACTTAGTAATGCTATTTTTTGCACGAAAGCACTCTTCTATGTTTCAAAAGATAAAAACATTAATATTACTAAACGGGCGATGGGCAACTTTTATGGTTATGGGTTAATGATTTGTAGTTTCTCAAGACACAATAAAGTAAAATTTGAGTGTCGGAGAGGGTCTAGAAGATTGTTCTGTAACGATAGGAGAGATGTTGTAATATCCGATTCGAATTGAAATGATATTGATTTAAGCAATAAAAAACCTATAGTAAACAAAGAAGATACAAAACAATTGATAAGATTCAAAGACTTTGGTAAAAGGTGGGTATTTGATGATAGCTTATCTAGCACCATGGAAAAGATAACCTCATACAAAAAGCACAAAAGTGGTAAATTTATTGAGTTAACAAAAAAGTTTTTAACTGATCCAAAATTCTTGCAATTTGCTTATTACCAAATCAGTGGGGTTATAGGTACTGTTGATATACTGTTTAACAGAAATGACCTACGGTTTGAATACATAGCATTACAAATTAAAAATGCTACTTACAAATTTAAACCTGCTCAACACTTGGCTAAACTTAAACAACATAGTGAAGGTACTAGTATTTTACTTGCGAAAAATAGTACAGATAGAGTTGTACAACAGGCTATGGTTATTCTTTTAGAAATGATTTACGAAAATAATGGGTACTTTCAAGAAGAGTCTCATGGTTACAGACCTAATAAGAGCTACCATTCTGCTTTACTTCAAATTAAAAAAGAGTGATGTGCTATACCGTATTATATAGAGGCGGATATAAATAAAGCGTTTGATGATATAAATCATAAGGTTCTTATCAATATTTTAAAAGAAAAAATCAACGACAAAAGATTTATAGATTTACTAAATAAGATGTACAATGTGGGTATTCTCTGCCCTGAAAACTTTTGAATCAAAAAGAAAAATTGAATGATTCAAGGTAACATACTATCTCCAATATTATGTAATATTTATTTAGATAAATTAGATGTATTTATTAAAAATGAGATTATTGATAAAATGGTCAAAGGAGAAATACCTTTAGTAAATCAAGAATATGTAAGAAAAATGGAACTTACTAGAGTTGAAGAAAAATTTTCTGAACATAGAAAAAATAAAGTGCGTAAGTCTAGAAGAAGGTACGTACAAAAACTAGGTATTAAACGAATTATAGAAAACGAAAACTTTATTCGAATAAAGTATATCCGTTATGCGGATGAATTTATTATTGGAGTTAGGGGGTCTTTAGATCTAGCCCAAAAAATTAAAACACGCATCAAAGACTTTATGAAAGCTACTCTTCATTTAGAATTGAATGAAGAAAGAACAAAAATTACTAATACCTATGGAGGTAAGGCTAAATTTTTAGGTATGTATATATATAATATTCAATTAAATGATTTACCATATCATAATTCTAGGGCGGTAGAAAGTACCAAAAGGATAATTCGCAAGAATAAAGTTTTAATGGCTAATATTAAGATTAAAATTCAAAAAAATACTCGGAATCAAATTATTAAAGTACTTGATGATTCACATAAAAAAATATTGGTAACTGATGCATTAACTGAAATTGTTGTTAAAGGCAAAGAAAGAAATAAAATAAGAGTACTAGCTAAAGCTATAGACGATATCAGAGAGTTTGATAATCGTATAAAACCAACTAAAAAAGAAATAAAACTAACATCTTTACAATTACCCATAAATCTAGTGGAAATTAAAAAAAGAATATATTCCACACTTAGGAAATATAATGCCTCATTCGATAGCAAAGAAAAAGGTTGACCTACAGCAGTAAGTAAACTTCTAAAGGCCAGAAAACTTACTTACTGCCCAGATGTAATTGAATTAAATACCGTAGAGCTAGAGTCTCTTACAATTAAAGGATCCGAAAATGTACATGGTTATAGTAGCTCGAATAATGTATTGATTATAGTAAGAAAGTTGTTAGGAATGCAAGATATGTTACCAGACGATCAAAAAATTAGCTATATGGATTCTAGAAAAAGTCGAGTAAAACTACAAATTTTGAATGATAAAGTGGTACATAGTAGTAAGCCTATGATAATAATAAACAGAAACGAACTATATGATCAACTTAAAGCTGCTTATATCATCAATGCTAAAAACAACCCAGCTAGTGTATTTAACATAACAACAGCTAATGATTACTATATTATTAAATACTTCAATAATGTAGCTTGAGGTATGTTAAGTTATTTCAGATGTGCAGATGATTTTTTTAGAATAAAAGGTATAGTTAATTGGTTTGTACGCCATTCTGCTATATCTACGATTAAGCACAAACATAAATTAGCAAGTAGAAAAACGGTATTTGAAAAATATGGTACAGATCTTACCTTTACGAGTCGTGAAGGTAGGATCATAAGTTTGATTAGTCGTCACGAAGTAACGGTGCTTAGAAAAGAATATCTAAAAAAACCTAATATAGACTGGATTAAAAAAAATGATCAAATTCAGGATACTTCGCAACCATTACGGAGTAGGGTTGATTTAGTTTGTGATCCTAACTTTAAGAGTCGGAAAGATAGAACCTGAAGTTTAATTAATCGCCCCAAAATAACGATGGTAAGAAAAGAATCTTTAAAACCATTATTACGAAGTAGGGCTGATTTAGTTTTGGATCCTAACTTTAAGAGTCGGAAAGATAGAACCTGAAGTTTAATTAATCGTCCCAAAATAACGATGGTAAGAAAAGAATCTTTAAAACCATTATTACGAAGTAGGGCTGATTTAGTTTTGGATCCTAACTTTAAGAGTCGGAAAGATAGGACTTCTAGTTTGATTAATCGTCCCGAAATAACGATGGTTAGAAAAGAATCTCTAAAACTACCTTATAAAAGCAGGATTAAAAAAAAAGATCAAATTCAGGACAGTTTGCAACCATTAAAAGGTAAGGATTTAACAGTGTGTTACAAAAATCCATCATGTAAAAATCTTAATAAATAAGTTGCCAAAATTGATTATTATATTACGAAAAGCATAAATAAAAAATAAACCGAGAATAAGTTACTTTATGTCAAAATCGCAGGTATCAATGACATAATAGCAAACTAAAGAAGAAAAAATAAGTAAGGTTAGTTATATAAACACCACATAGTGAATTTGTTATGCCTGTTAATTTAGGGTTTTTAAGTAGGAGCCGTATGATATGCAAGTATCACGTACGGTTTTGGGGTGGAAGAATTCCGTTTCTTACCCACAAATATGTATTGCATTGAACTTAATTTATGAAAATGAAATTTTATTTTTTTGATATTTTAGAACAATTTGATTTATATGCTTTTTATCATGTAGATATGTTAGTTATTTTTCCGTTAGCTTATTTTTTTTTTATTTTTTTAGGTTATTTATTACTATATGATCTTCGGATCGGAAATGCTTTTTTTTTTCTGTGTATTGTTGGTTTAAGTTTTTATTTTAATACAACTAATTTTATTGCTTGTATTATTTTTTTTCTTGGTATTAATTTTTATTGTGAATATATGTATCCCGTAGTTGCTATTAGTATTTTTTTTATTACTTTAATTTCAGATGTTATTTTACAACAGACACAACAACATTTAGGCGGTAAATTGAATACGTACTATTTTTTTTTAGTTACGACAGCTGTTATTTTAGGTTTATGTAATTTATTTGGTATTATACCTTTTAGTAAAGTTTTAACAGCGCATTTTGTGTTTGCTTTTTATTTTTCTTTGGGGCATTTTATTACTAATTTAATTTATGGTCTTTTTTTACATAGAATTAAAATTTTTAATTTATTTTTGAGTGGTGATATACCTTTATTTATAATACCTATCTTAATTTGTATAGAAGCTATTTCTTTTTTTTCTCGTATTTTTAGTTTAGCAATTAGATTATTTGCTAATTTAGTTGCAGGTCATATTTTATTAACAATTTTAATGATTTTTTTATGAAAAATATTAGAGGTTGAAATTTGGTTATGTTTTCCTACGGTATTTTTATATCTAGGTATGTTAATTATTATTAGTTTAGAGGTTCTTATTAGTATTTTACAAGTATATATTTTTAATATGTTACTTATTATTTATATTAATAATATTGCAAAATTACATTAAAAATGAATAAAGATTTTATTATTTTAATTTTATATTTAGATTATACTTCTATTTTATTTATATTAGGCTTCTGCGGTTTAATTATAAATCGGCGCAATATTTTATTAATGTTGATCTCTTTAGAAATTACTTTTTTTGCAAGTGCGTTAAATTTTGTTTTTTTATGTACGATTTTACCTATTTTTGGTAGTGTAGTTTATGGTTTATTAATTTTGTTAATTGTAATTATAGATACTGTATTCGGTTTAAGTTTAGTTTTATTTTGTTATCGATCTTCTAAAGTTTCAACATTAAACACATTGTGCGCCAATTATAAAAAGAATAAAGGTGACTAGAAAAAACTTTTTTTATTTTAAACAATATAAAACTAATTTAAAATCTGTAAAGATTAGAGAGTGTAGCATGTTTTATATCTTATAAATTAGAATCAAAAAACGAATTTTTGTAAATATAAATAATATCTATAAGAATAATGGGCTTATTTATCATTATATTTTATTATTGTGTTTTGATTAGAATTTTATGTTTTTTTTTTTAAATTGGATAATTTTTTATGTATTTATAAAAAATTTGTGGAAGCTATCAAGTATTTTAGAATTAATTAAAAGAAAATAGCTAGCTAATTATAAGTTTAGGTTGGGGGAAAGCTTTATGCGATTTTATTGCAGGTAAGGTTTGGAAAAAGATTATTTTTTAATCTATTTTACAACAAGTTTAAGAGGTTAGATTTTTTGTTAATTTAGTTTTTGTATAGATCATATAAACTTAAGAAGTTTTTACACTATATGAATATTTCTGGTTTAGAATGAACGTTATGAGTTTTTATAATACATGTGAATTTTTTATATTTAAAAAAAATATAAAAGTATATGGGTGAGTAAGATATTAGAAATTGCTAAATAGCTTAGAATATATTATCGAAATATAAAAATAAAATTCTAACAATAAAAACTCTATTTAATATGCTAATATGGTTTAGATAGTTGGTAAGGTTATTGCTTACCAAGTCAAAAATGCCTAACTAATCTAAGAGGATGTTTAGTCACATAAGAACTGAGATAAGGTCTTAAATCATACGTGATTCTGCAGTAGAGAATATTTGGACAATGGACGGAAGTTTGATCCAGAAATACTTACTGAATGATAGAAGGCTCTTGCTGTAAAGTTCTTTTATTTAAAGAAGATTATGGCCGTATTTAAAAAGGAATTAGTTTTGGTTAATACCTGTGCCAGCAGCTGCGGTAATACAGGAGAAGCAGACGTTATTCGTAGTTATTGGGTGTAAAGGGTATGTAGATGGTTTTTAATTTATTTTATTAAATAAAAAATGTTATTTTTTGTGGGGTAAGGTTTTAATATAAACTAGAGTTATAAATAAAATAATGCAATTTCTAAAGAAGAGGTAAAAATTGTTGAAATTAGAAGGAAAACCATAAATGAAAATAATTATTTAATTATAACTGACATTAATGATACGTAGGTTAGGGGAGCAAACAAGATTAGAGACCTTGGTAGTCCTTACTGTAAAAGCTAAAAATTAATATTATAAATTATATTTATATATATACATAAAATTTTAATAATACTATAGTTAACACGTTAAATTTTTCACCTGGAGAGTAATAACGCAAGTGTGAAATTCAAAGATGCTGGCGAAAGCAAAAACAAATGATGAAATGTGTAAATCAAAATGATGCACCGCGCGAATCTTACCAGTGCTTATTTATATTTAAATTATGTTTAACTCATATAATTCTATATATATAAAAGGATGTTGCATGGCTATCGTCAATTCATGTTGAGAAATGTTTGGTTAATTTCATTAATGAATGTAACCCTTTTTTTATTGGATGTAAGATATTTTTTTATAAATATTTAAGATAAAAATGTTAGTGATAAGCTATATATTAAAGGATAATTGTTAAGTCATCATGACTCTTTACGTGTTGGGCTTAAAATGCATTGCTAAAAAATTAACAAAATTTATCAAAAGAGTAATCTGGAGGAATAAAATAAAAAATTTTTTGCGGATTATATTCTGAAACTCGAAGATATGAAGAAGGAATCATAAGTAATCGCAAATCAGCACGTTTCGGTGAACTCGTTAAATTTGCTTTGTACATATAGCTCGTCAGGTGTTTAGAACTGGTTTAAGTAAAAGTTATTATGAGATTTAAAAAAGGTATTTAAAAAGATACTCAAAAATATTTGTGGTTAAATTGGGAATGAAGATTAAGTCGAAACAAGGTATTAATAGCGGAAGCTGTTGATTGAGAGGTAGATTTAATTTATATATATATATCTTTTATTAGTATTATTTAATTATACTATGATTTCTATTCAAAAACTTTTGTCTAAAAAAGGTCGAAAAACAAAACAAAAAAAGATCAAAACATTTTTATTAAATAAATGCCCTCAACGTAAAGTAGCATGTTTAAAAGTTACCGTAATGCCGCCTAAAAAACCTAATTCAGCTTCTCGTAAGATAGCAAAAATTACATTTTCAAAAAGTAAACGGAATAGTTTTTGTTTTATTCCTGGAATAAAACATAATTTGCAACGATTTTCAACAATTTTAATTCGAGGTGGCCGCACTAAAGATTTACCTGGTTTTAAGTATAAAGCTATAAGAGGTGTTTTTGATTTAGAGGGTGTTGTTAATCGTACCAAAGCAAGATCTAAATATGGTTTAAAAAAATATTAAATTTTCTATATGTCAAGAAAAACAAATTCTTTATTATTGCGGTACGGTTTAAATGTGTTTTGATCATCCTCTATAAGTAATCCTAATTTAGAATATAGAATAGTTGTTTTTTTTAATTTATTAACCTTGTTTTTTAAATATTTTAATTTTCAAATTTTAAAAATTCAAAATAATTTACAACGTATTTCTATTTATGTTTATCCCTATAAAGCAAAAATTAGCTTTTTAAGTAGATATATTTTATATTTTGAAAAAACTTGTATAACAAAATATTTTTTACGGACTATTTATGGTTTAAAAACTATAAAAAAAATTAAATTTTTTTTTAAGTTAAAAAAAAAGGAAAACATTAACCGTGAAAAAAAAATCATATGTTTTTCTTTTATTTTATTTTTTTTGATAATCAAAATTTTAATTTTGAAATGATTTATTTGTTTAAAGCAATTACAATTTTTAAGTTTAAAAAAACTTTATTTATTTTCTATTTTCTTTAATTTTTCTTTTTTGAAAGTTAAAAATTTTTTTTTGAAAAAAAAAATGTTGGTTCTTTTAAATATTTATAAATTAACTTTATTAAATAGTTTTTTAAAATTTAAATATCTTGAATTATATTGTAGTGTTTTAGTTTTTTTATACACAAAACAAAAATTAAGTATAAGTATTATTTCTATTTTTGAAAAACCTTTTGTTTTTTATAAAGTTCCTTTTTTTTTTAAATATTTAAAAAAATCATTTTTAAAACAGAAATTATATATTATAAATTTAAGTTTTTTGTTTTTAAAAGGTTCTATTTTATTATATTATATACATAATATTATAAAAAAAACGAAAAATAAAAAACATATTAAAACTTTATTAATTTTTTTTCGAGAGGTAAAATTAATTTTTAAAATGCAATATATTCCTATTTGTGGTTTTAAATTTCGAATAGCAGGACGTTTAGGTGGGAAATTACGTAAAGGCACATTTTTTTATAAATTAGGTAATTTAAAGCTATTAACTTTTATAACTTTTTTAGATTATTCTTTTTATATCGTCCATACTGTTTATGGTGTTTTTTCTTTAAAATTGTGATTATCTTGTATAGCTGAAAATAGTCTGAAATTTTTTAATTAAAAAATAATCGTGTAGTTAAAATGTGAAAAAAAATGCATAAATTCTCTATTTTAACACATTCTATGTATTTAAATAAAAATTATTCTTTAGCTAAAGGTAATTATGGTATAAAAAGTTTAATTACTTGTTTTATTAAGTATCAATATTTAGAGAAATTGCGTCGTTCTATTTCTAAACAATTTAAGCGTTTAGAAAAAAAACGTTTTAAAATTTATTTTAGAATTTTTATTTGGCAATTTTATACAAAAAAACCTATGTTATCTAGAATGGGTAAAGGAGTAGGTCCGATAAATAATTGAGTTGCTTTATTAAAATTAGGTTGTATTTTTTTAGAAATATTAAGTTTAAAACCAGAATATATCGTTCGTGGTATAGTATTTAAGGCGATTCATTTTATTCCTTTTAAAGTACAATTTTTATCTTTATAACAAAAACTTAGTTAGCTTAATTGGTTAAAGTACGAAATTGAAAATTTCCGTGTTGTAGGTTCAAGTCCTATACTAAGTATATGATTTATAAAAATACTATTTTAAATATTGTAGATAATTGTGGAGCACGTAAGGCAAAATGTATTAAAATTTGTAATAAACTTCTTTGAGGTAAAGTAGGTGATCTTGTTTTAGTTGTTTTAAGGTTTTTTTATAATTTAAAAAAAAAAATAAAAAAAGGTTTAATTTATCTAGGTTTAATAGTAGGAGTAAGACAATGAACTTTTAGATATTCAGGATTTTTTTATCGTTTTTTTTTTAATAAAGTGTTAATTTGTAATTTACAATTTAAATTTTTAGGAAGTAAAGTATATGGGTTAATAAGTAATGAATTTAAAAAAAAAGTTTATCGCTATCATGGTATTCGTTTTTATTATAAATTACTTTCTTATTCTTGTTATATAATTTAAAATGTTTTATCTATATAAAAAATGAAATTTTGTTATATTTTTAAATAATTTAGTTTTAAGTGATATGTTATCTTTACAATCTAAGCTTTTTTATTTAGCATTTGATTTTTATAAGTTTTATTTTTTTAATTATTCTAAAATTACGCATAATCAGCAAATAAAATTATTTAAAATCAAAAATTATTATAACTGAAAGATAGTTTAATTTAACAAAAATCTATTTTTATTGTTATAAATTTTAGCTTCGTTTTTTTTGTATGATTTTCTATATATATAGTTGAATTGATTTTTTATTTTTACCTTTTATTGTCATAGTACCTGTTTTAGCTTCTACGGCCTTTTTTACACTTGCAGAACGGAAATTAATGGCCAGTATTCAAAGACGTTCGGGACCTAGTATTGTTGGTTTTTGAGGTTTTTTTCAACCAATAGCAGATGGATTAAAGTTATTAACAAAGGAAAGCGTTATGCCTAGTTCTTCGTTTAAAGTTTTTTGACACATCAGCCCTTTTGCAAGTTTGTTTTGCTGTTTTATGGGTTGATTTATTATTAATATTAATTTAAATACCTTAAGTTCTACTTTAAATTATGGTATTATTTATTCTTTTATATGGGCTTCTTTAAATGTTTATTGAATTTTTTTAGCTGGTTGATTTACACGCTCTCATTATAGTGTTTTAGGGGCGCTTCGAGGTATCTCTCAACTTATTTCTTATGAGTTGCTTTTAGGTTTATTAATACAACCGATTTGTTTCGTCGCCGGGTCTTTAAATATAGATTATATTATACAAACACAATATTTTTCAAGTTGTTTTGTTTTTTTGTTATTACCTTGTGCTTTTTTTTATTTTATTTGTTTGTTAGCAGAAACAAATCGAATTCCATTTGATTTATTAGAAGCTGAAGCAGAATTAGTTGCGGGGTATTATACAGAATTCGGCAGTTTTTGATTTGCTTCTTTTTTTTTAAGTGAGTATGGAAGTATGTTATTAGGTTGCTGTTTATATGTTTCTTTTTTTTTAGGAGGTGGGTATCTTTGAAATTGGAATCTTAATCAATATTTATTTTTTTTTGATATTTTCTATGATAGTATTTTTTTTTTTAAAACTCTTTGTCTTGTTTTTGTTTTAATTTATTTGCGTGCCAATTTACCGAGATATAGATTTGATCAAATTATGTTAATAGGTTGAAAAATCTTATTACCTTTAATTTTAAGTTTTGTTTATTTTTTTTTAGGTTTTATACTTTGATTTAATTGTTTTAATATTTTACAAATACCTTTTTTAAATCAAAATTATATGTATATTTTAAGTAATAGTAGTATTTATTAATGTTTTTTATTGCTTCTATTTTTATAAATTTATTTTTTAGATGAAGATTTTTTAATGTCATTTTTTTTTTTGTATTTATTTTTTTTTGATTTTGTTTAATTTTCTATGGTTTGTTTGATAAAAATTATAGTTCTTATCAATTTTTATATTTAAAATATTGTACTTTTTCATCTAATATTCAATATTGCGTAGGTTTTGGTTTGGATGGTATTTCATTAATTTTTATTTTTTTAACTGGATTTTTATTTATATTAGCTTTTTTAACTGGTTTAAAATATAAAATATTTTTTTTATTTGATTATTGTTATTGTTTATTTTCTTTAGAAATTTTTTTATTAGCCGTATTTTCTGCTATCGATTTAATTTCCTTTTTTTTTTTATTTGAAAGTGTTTTAATTCCTATGTTTTTGATTATTGGGTTATGGGGTTCTTTAAATCGTAAAATTTATGCCAGTATTTTATTTTTTTTATTTACTTTATTAGGTTCCTTGGCGTTATTATTTATTATTTTAATTTTATTTTATGATTTTGGTTCTTTTAATTTTAATTTATTAAATAAAGTAGAAATAAATACTACTAAAGAATATTTTATGTGGTTGTTAGGTTTTCTTTCTTTTGCTGTTAAAGTACCTGTTTTTCCTTTTCATATTTGATTACCTGAAGCTCATGTCGAAGCTCCTAGTGTAGGTTCTGTAATACTTGCTGGTGTTTTATTAAAATTAGGTGGTTATGGTATTTTAAGAATACTTTTATTTATTTTTTCCAATGGTTGTTTCTTTTTTTTACCTTTAATTTATGTTTTAAGTGTTTTAAGTATATTATATGCTTCTTTTACTGCGTTAAGGCAATTTGATTTAAAAAGAATTATAGCATATTCTTCCATTGCACACATGAATTTAATACTTTTAGGTTTATTTTCTAATAAGGCGTCCGTTCGTATTTAATATCTAATTTTTTTGTTATAGTATAAATAAAAACTGTATTAAATACATTTAACTTGATACTTACCTTTAATAGTATTCTATAAGGGGACAATAGCCTGTATTATGACTCTATTTAGAGTTAGTTATTTTTAGTATTTATAATATAATAAAAAAAATAAAATCTATGCTATAAAATTTAGTTATATTTTTTTTAAGGTAGGTATTAGGCTTTATAAAAATTAGATTTGTTTTAGTTTTTTAGATAGATAATTATAAATAACAAATTTTATCTTATAATAAGTATTATTTAACCGGAGATTTTTATAATTATTTTTATAAAAAATCAGAAGTTCTGAAGTAATTTTTAGTTTAATTATGAGGACTAATTAAAATTTATTTAAATTTTTTTTATAAATTTTATTTAAAAAAAATATTTTATAGGTTATTTTTTAAAATTAAGAAATATTTTAAATTAGAAAGCATATTAATAAGTGATTATTTTGGTATGTTTTGTGGGAGCTTTTTTGATATTTTAATAAATTCTACCCAATCTATAGAGGGTTTGTTAGGAAGTTCTTTTCTAATGATAGGTCATGGTTTAGTAAGTTCTTTGTTATTTTTTTTAATTGGTTTTTTATATGATAGATATGGTACTCGCTTATTAATTTATTATGGGGGTATAATAAAAACAATGCCTTTATTTACTTGTTTTTTTTTAATAGCTATTTTAGGTAATATCGGATTGCCGGGCACTTCTAATTTTATAGGTGAGTTTTTAATTTTTATAGGTGTATTAGCAAAAAATAAATTTTTATTTTTATTTGCTATTTGTAGTGTTGTTTTAACTTCAGTTTACTCATTGTGCGCCATTGTAATATAGATATTTAAGAATAAATACCTTACTTTTATAAGAGACACTTATTTTTTACTTATTTATAAAAAATATAGCATTTGTGTTTTGAGTATTATAAAATATTTTATAAAAATATGAAATTATATTTATAAATATAATGGGTTTATAGGAATTTTAAAATTTATTATCTTTTTATATAGTAGATGTTTAATATCACTTTGGTATAAAATAATATACAATTATTTTAGAGGAGATTTTAAGTATTTTAATTTATTTAAGAGAAAATAATCATTTTAAATATATAAACATTTAAAAGGTAAGCTGTATGCTCTAAGGCGCTTGTACAGTTTGGAGAGAAGTCATTATTTACTTACTCTACATATTTATATTCTAGATTAATAGGAGGTAATTTAACTCTACGGATTTTTAATTATTTTGATTTAATTTTTTATGAAATAATAATTTGTTTTCTTTTAATTTTTACTATAGTATTATTTGGTTTAATTCCAAATCTTATTTTAGATGTTTTACAGATTTCTCATTTTTTTTTATTAGAAAAACTTAAATTTTAATGTTAAATAACTCTGAAAAATTTTATATTCAAAATTATTTATTATCTAAATATACTTATACTACTTTATTAAATTTTCCTACTTTTATTTTATTTAATTTTATAACTACATTTTATTATAAACAACGTATTGAATGTTTATTATTTTTACATTTATTATTTTTAATTTTTTTTTTTGATTCTACTCTTACAACACAATTTTATACAACTAAGCAACTTATGCCATTAAATATTTTACAAATAAAATTAAGAAAAGAGTATACTATTTTAAAATTTGTAAAAAATTTTATCTATATATCTTTACCTTTTTTGGATACTTTTACTGCTGAATTTAAAATTATTTTTACCAATACAATTATTAAATTATGCTTTTTTAAATTTCCATTAATCTATGAATTAAATGTGTTTTTTATTTTATTTGATTATTTGCATATTTATTTAAATATTTATAAATTTCAAATAGAGTTTTATTTAAAAACAAAAAAAAAACCTCAGATTAATTTTAATTATTTACATTTTTTTAAAATACCTTTAGGTTGAAAATATTAATGTTTTTTTTTAAATATTTAATTTGATTTACAGTTTGTTTAATGTTTTATATTATTTTTTCTTTAAATACGTTATTTTCTTTATTTTGTTTTATGTGTTTGATTATAATTGTATGTTTATTTTTATTTTTTTTTCATTTAGAATATATTTCTTTTTTAGTTTTATTATTATATTTAGGTGGTATATTAATTTTTTTTTTATTTATAACTTTAATGATTAACAAAGAGTATACATCTTCCAAAAGTTCATATATTTTTTCTTTGGAAAATATTTTTCTTTTTTTATTTTTTATGAAAAGTTTTATTTTGTTAAGTTGCTTCAATTGTCAACTTTTTTTAATTTTGAAAAGTTTTTATTTTTTTGACTATTTTCCTACATTTATAGAAAATAATTATTCTTTTATTTCTTTTCTGTCAAATAAAGATGATGCTTTATTTTTTTTGAGTCTTTATTCTGAAAAATTTTTTTGTTTTCTTTACACTGGTTTTATTTTTTTATATGGAATGGTGGGTGCTGTTTTAATTATGTATAATAAACATGTTATATAATAAAGTAGTGAAAAAATATTATTTGTATAAAATATTTACAATTACATTACCTATTAAAAAATATTGTAACCCTACATATTATTTAATGTGCACACATTTAATCCAAACAACTCCCCTTTTAAATTTACATTTTTTATTGAACGAATTTTCTAAATTGGTGTACCTTTTTAAATTACAACTAAATAAAAATAATATTCTTTTTTTGGGATCAGAGAAAATTTTTTTTTTGAAATCTACTTTTTTAATTAAGACTAAATTTACTTATCTTAATTGAAATATTTTAAATAATATGTATTTACCTATTATCGAGCAAAGTAGTATATTTGTTTGTGTATATAGTTTAACTTTGCATAATAAATTGATCTATTTAATCAAAGATTTAAAGCTTTTAACGTTAGGTTTTATCAATTATCAAATACCCTTTAATTATATGGATTATATTTTTCCTTTACAATCTTCGTCCTTTATTAATATTTATTTTTTTCATTTTACGTTAAAAAAATTTTTAAATAATGTTAAAAACTAAATTAAATTCTTTATATATGTCTAAATTATTTCTTAAATTTCTTAATACTTTAATTTTTTTTAATTTAAAATTAAAAATGGAAAATTTAATTTATTTAAGTTTTTTTTTTTGAAAAAAACGATATAAAACTGCCCCTCTTTTTTTCTTTTTTCAAGCTTTATTAACAACTCGCCCTTTAATAGGTTTTTATTTATATATTATAAAAAAAAAACAAAAAAAGACAATTAAAATAAAACCGTATTATATGTCTTTTCGAGGCCGATGACAAAAAGCTATATATTGATTTACTCGTTTTTTTAAAATAGAGCAGACACGTTCAGGTTTAGCAAGTAATCTTATGTATGAAATATTTAATATTACTTATTCTAATGTAAGTCGTGTTTTAAAACAAAAAATAAAATTTTATCAAACAATTTTATTTTTTAAAAGCACAAAAAATTATAAGTGATAAAACTCCAAAAAATAAAAATCTTAACAATCAATTTTGGACCACAACATCCTGCCGCACATGGTGTTTTACGTTTAATTTTAGAATTAAATGGTGAACGTATTATTTTTGTAGACCCACATATAGGTTTATTACATAGGGGTACAGAGAAATTTATAGAAAATAAACCCTATATACATTCTTTACCTTATTTTGATAGATTAGATTATGTCTCTATGATGGCACAAGAACATGCTTATTCTTTAAGTATTGAAAAATTATTTAATTATAATATCACTTTAAGGGCCCAATATATTCGGGTTTTATTTTTAGAAATAACAAGAATTTTAAATCATATTATGTCTTTAACTACCCATGCTTTAGATATAGGAGCATTAACACCCTTTTTGTGGGGGTTTGAGGAACGAGAGAAATTAATGTCTTTTTATGAAAAAGTTTCAGGTGCTCGTATGCATGCTGCTTATATACGACCTGGTGGCTTACATCAAGACTTACCTTCTTTTTTATTAACTGATATTTATTATTTTTACTGATTTTTTCAATTTCGATTAAAAGAAATAGAAGAGTTATTAACTACTAATAGAATTTGAAAACAACGGCTTGTTAATATAGGTATATGTTCTTATAAATATGCTTCTTCTTTTTCTTTTAGTGGTGTATTATTACGTAGTGTTGGTTTGAAATGAGATTTACGAAAAAATATATCTTATGAGGTATATAATAAATTACAATTTGCAGTACCTTAGGGTGTCCGTTCATATTTAATTAAAATTTTTTTTGATATAATATAAATCAAAAAAAGTAGTAAGTATCAAACTACTTAAATTTTGAATATTCATATGATTATATCTATTATAATAAATATAAACTATATTTCATTAATTATACAATTATTAATAAAATTATTTAATTAATTTTAATCAAATAAAATAAAAAAGTTTCAATCAGGTATATATATATATAATTTTTTAATCATATATAGATAAGGTATATATAGATAAATTAAAATTTTATTTATACCTTTTTATGAGGTTATAAATATAAATGATTATTTGAAAAAATTTTAAGCAGATCTTTTTACTTACTTAGTTTAATTATATAACCGGAGATTTTTGTAATATACAACTTTATTTTTTTATTACAAACGACAGCAGTTTTATGTTTTAAGGATATATATATATAAAATTAAAAGCTTTGTGATTTTGTTTTATTTAGTTTCTAAAGTTATATTTAAAATTTTTTGATTAGATTTTAAATTGGTAAGCATAGTGATAAGTAATTATCTTGCTATGTTTTTTGGAAGCTTTTTTATGTTATTTTATAGATAAAAATTCGATCCAATTAGTACAAACGGAGATTGTTATGATCGTTATTTAATCCGTATGCGAGAATTGTGAGAGAGTAATTCAATTATATATCAAATATTGAATACGTTACCTACAGGTTCTATTCAAAATATAAATTTTTTATTACAACCTCCTATAAAAAAAAAAATAAAAATAACTATACAAGCTTTAATTTACCATTTTTGTTTTTTTAGTAATAAATTAAATTTAAATTTAGGTGAAGTTTATATCGGTACAGAGGCCCCCAAAGGCGAATTTGGTATTTTTTTAATTTCGAATGGTTCTATAATACCGTATCGTTGTAAAATTCGATCTCCTGGATTTTTTCATTTACAAGCAATTAATTGTGCGCCATTTTTTTTTATCTAAAAAAGTCACAAATTTATAAACATATAAAAGCAAATTTATTTTTTACTTAAAACAAAAAAATACTTATTTCATTCATATTATTCAATATTTAGTTTAATTAATTAAAATTTAATAAATAATTTTTTATTTTTGTTTTTAAGTTTTTTTTTTTAGATAAAAATTTGGGAATTTAATACTTTTTTAGAGATCAGAAAATATAAAAATTGGAAATTCAATAGTAATATTGTATATATATATATAAGATGAAGTGAATTAGTTTGATTTTCAAAGGGAGAGCTAAATGCATAAAATTGCATGTTTAGTTCGGAGGGAGGTTTCTATATCTACTCTACATTTAAGTAAAGGTGTTTTATTGGCTGATGTTGTTTCTATTATTGGTACTTTAGATATTGTATTTGGTGAAATAGATCGATAATCATTTACAAAACAATTATTTGCTTCTATAAGTTAATGTTAGACTATTTAGTTGTGACCTAAATAATGTAGGTTAAAATCCTATTAGAAAACCTGATTTTTTAGAATAATTAGCTTTTTGGTTTTTATTACGTTAAAAACTATATTAAACTTATATATGCAAAATCAAAATATAATATTAAAAATATTCACTACTAAAAATAATACATTTATTACTTTTTTTGATCTAAATCATGTTATATTGTACAAATATAGTATAGGAAAAAAAATAACACAAGATTATAAGGCTTTACTATTAACGGCTTTAACAACAGGTTTATTTGAAATAAAAAAAAAAAACTCAATTAATGATTTAAATACAAATCAAGAAAATGTATTACAACAAGCCAATAAAGACGGTGTAGTAGAAACATCTTCTTTAAAAGACAATAACGATGATGTAGTAGAAATATCTTCTTTAACAGACAATAAAGATGATGTAGTAGAAACCTCTTTTTTAAAAGACAATAAAGAAGATGTAGTAGAAACTTCTTCTTTAAAAGACAATAAAGAAGATGTAGTAGAAACTTCTTCTTTAAAAGACAATAAAGAAGATGTAGTAGAAACATCTTCTTTAAATACAAAAATAGATTTAACTGAAGATCAAGAAACTTCGCTAAAGATAAATATCTATTTATTTTTTAAAAATTTTCCTAAAATCTATATTTCTGATATATTAAATTTATGTATTGCATTACAAATCAATATTTGTTATTTTTGTTTTGATTTAAATGTACCACATAATGGATGTCGCTATCCGCATAAAAGCCGAAATAAAAAACGACAACAACAGAATGAAACCTCTCATGATATGGAATTAGAAAATAATACCACTGATAAAAGTACAAGTTCTGAAGTGGATTTTTAAAAAGCTAAAAGCCAAAAAATAATTTGTATAAAAGCTTCACTTTAGATTTTAAATTTCTTTTATTGGTTTGGTTGTAAATTAAGTTTTTTTTTGATTTATTATAGATAAGTATCAAAAATGTTTTTCGATATTAAAAATAAAAAGATTTAATTTATTCTCTTTCTATAATTTAGTATTTTATTTTAAGGTAAATCAAAAATATTTATAAAATTCCTAAAAAATATATTATTTTAGATGTGATTTAAATAATTTATGGCTGGTGGTGTATTATGATTATTTATTATATTTTTCTACTAATAATAAAATCATAGTTTGAAATGTGTTAGATTAGTAAAAGAGTAAATCTATATAGTAGTTTTATAACATTTTAACGGATTATATTAATTTTAATAAAGTGAAAAAAAAATTAAATCTTAGATAAATAGTAAAGAGGTCTAATACGGTTGTTTTGAATACAATTTTTTATTCATAGGTTCAAATCCTATTTTATTCAAATGACTTTAATTTTTTTGCATATTAAGTTTTTTGGAGATGTTATTTTTTTTAATCTATTTTTTAATTATTCTTTGTATTGTTATTTTAATATTTTTTTTTCGTTTTTTATAGAGTTTAATTTATTTTTTTTTTTATTTTTTAATATTATATTTATACAAAATACTAAAAAAATTAAGCATTTTTTTTATTTTTTTTTGTGTTTTTTAATTTTTTTAATTTTATGTAGTTGTTTTTTTTTTCTTTTTAATATAAATATATTTCTTATAAATTTTAGTTTACAAAATAATTATTTTACTTTAATAACTAAAATAATTTGTATTTTTTTATTTATTCTTATATTCTATATAATCAAAAATAAATTAATCAATTGAAATTTTAATTTTTTTTTTAAAGAATTAGTATGTATTTTTTGCTTTTTATTATTATTTATTTGTATTTTAATTTCATCTATTGATTTTTTTATTCTTTTCTTAAGTATAGAAGGTATAAGTTTTGTTTTATATACTTTAGGTACTATTTTAAATAAAAGTTATATTAATTTAGAAGCTATTATTAAATATTTTTTAATTAATAATATAGCTTCTAGTTTATTACTATGAACTATTAGTTATATTTATATCACTATTTGTACTACAGATATATACGAATTTCAATATTATTTAGTTTATTCTTTTGAAATTATTAATTTAAAACATATCTATCCTATATGTTTTTTATTTATAATTTGTTTTTTATTTAAATTAGCTATTTTTCCATTTCATTGATGGATTGCAGATATTTATGAAGGATTTTGAACTCCTTTAACATTAATTTATGCTATCTTATTAAAATATGTTTTTTTTTTATTTTTTTTTTTTATTTTATTAAATATTTTTTCGACATGTTTTTTTTTACAACCATTTTTATTTTTTTGTGCTTTAGGTTCTATTATATTCGGTTCATTAGGTGCTTTAGTACAAGTAAAAATTAAACGTTTTTTAGCCTACACCTCTATTTCACAATCTGGGTATGTTTTATTAGGTATTACAACAAATACTTTTAATGGTTTTTTTTGTAGTTTTTTATATTTAAGTTATTATACTTTTGCTTCTTTATGTTTTTTTTTAATTTTATTAAATTTAGAGCATATTATACAGAAAAAAAATATTATATATTTAAATCAATTGTATAGTATATTTTTTTTTAATAAAGAAATATCTTTACATATAATAAGTATTATTTTAATAATGGCGTCATTACCTCCTTTTAATAGTTTTTTTCTTAAATTTTTTATTTTGGTTTTGTTAATAGAAATTAAAATGGAAATTTTAGTAATTTTTATTTTAATAATAAGTTTAATCGGTACTTTTTATTATTTAAATTTTATCCAACAATTACTTTTTTTTAAATTAAACAAAACTAAAATTTATCTTTTTAATTCTAATATTCTATATGTATATATATTGAGATTACATGTTATTATATTACTATTTCCATGTATTTTTTGATCAAAATTATATTTTTTTTGTACCTCTTTTTTAAATAGTTGTTTATGACCTTTAAGTTTTTTTATTTTAATATAAGTTAATTCAAAAAAATATCAAACTATAGTATAAAGGTTAGTACTTATGTTTTGGGAACATAAAATATAGGTTCAAATCCTATTAGTTTGATATCATATAATTTATTATGAGTAATATTTTTTTTTCTAATTTTTCAAATAAACATCAACATCCTTTTCATTTAGTAAATTCAAGCTTATGGCCTATAAGTTTGTCCTTTAGCTTATTTAATTTATTTTTAGTAACTATAGCTTATTTTAATTATTATTCTATGGCTTCTATTACATGGGATTTAGTTAATTCTTCTTTTACGTTATATTCTCCTTTTTTTTATTTTTTAATTTTTAGTTTTTTTTTCACTTTTTGAATGATTGATATCATTAGGGAAGCCACTTTTGAAGGATACCATACTACTATAGTACAAACAGGTCTCTATTTTGGGATGTGTTTATTTATTATTTCTGAGATCATGTTTTTTTTTAGTTTTTTTTGAGCTTATTTTCATATAAGTTTATCTCCTAATATATATATTGGATTTATCTGGCCTCCTAAATATATAAATACATTAGATGCTTTTAGTTTACCTTTATGAAATACCATTATTTTATTATCTTCAGGTATTACTGTAACCTATACACATAAAAGTATTTTAATAGGAGACCGACATACTAGCTTAGATGGTTTATTTTGGACTATACTATACGGTATAATTTTTACTTTTATACAAGGGTATGAATATTGTTTTTCTAATTATTCTATAAACGATGGTATTTTTGGTTCTTTATTTTTTTTATTAACAGGTTTTCATGGTATTCATGTAATAATAGGTACTATTTTTTTAATTATCTGCTTTTATCGTCAATTAGAGTATCATTTTACACGACAACATCATTTAGGATTAGAATTAAGCATTTTATATTGACATATGGTGGATATTATTTGATTATTTCTTTTTATTTGTATCTATTTATAATAATACATGATGTTATTGTTAAAAAAAAACATGTTTTTATTTTAAAGAATTTATGTGTAAATAATGTATTTATCTAACAATTACGGCTATCTTTCTAAATTAATCATAGGTTTTCGAACTGGTTTTTCAGCTATTATTTTTCAGGTTTTTAAGAATAAGATATTTACTTTTACTTTCACTAATACTTGATATATATATATAGAAATTAAAATAAAATATATGTATACTTTATTATTTTTTTTTAAAAAACATAGTTTATTTCTTTTTTCTTTTTTAATAGATTTAATTTGTTATGAAATTGTAAATTCTACATATAAATATATCCTTATATATAATGTATTAAGTATACTAATTAATCTGCGGTTAACTATTAAAACAAAAATTTTATTTAATACTAAGGCTAAAATTTTATCTACATTAACATTATTTTTAAATAGTAGCTGAGCTGAGCGTGAAATTTTTGATTTTTATGGTCTTTATTTTTTTTTGAATAATGATCTAAGGCGTTTATTATTAGATTATGGTTTTAATGGGTACCCTCTTCATAAAAATTTTCCTATAACTGGATATATTGAATTATATTACGATGATGTTATAAAAAAAATAGCTTATGACAATGTAGATTTAAATTTAGAGTATAGAATATTTTTTAATTAAAATTAAAAAATATTTTTGTATCTTTTTTCTTTTTTTTTGAGAAAGTTTTCGTTATATTATAGAAATGATTCTATGGTGTTGATATATATTGATTTTTTGTGGAGCTTGGGTTATTTTTTTTTTAATTATTCTAGGATGTGCATTTTACATCTGAAATTTTGAAATGGATGAAGAGATTCGTTCTAAATATGTATGATGACGCGGTGTATTTGCTTGTTTTCGATGTATATTGAATAAAATGTTATTTTTTTGTAAAAATATTTATTCTGATATAGAAAAAAATACATTTTTTGTAAGATTGCTTATTTCGTTTTTTAAAGAGGGTAGATATAATGCTATTCTCTATTTAATAATAAGAAGAAGTTTTGATCCAGTAAAAAATATGTTTTTTTTTATAAAAAAAAAATTAAAGATCTTTATCATTAAAGGTAAAGGGGGGTTTATTTGATTAAAACAGGCCCTTAAAAAGATATGTATATATCTTATTGTTTTGGGAATTTATATCAAACAGTTATTTATTACAAATGTTTTACTGTTGTTTTCTTTATGTGATCTTCTATGATGCAACCTTAAAGTTGCATTTAAGTCAAGTGTAACAAAAAAAACGAAGCGTTCTAATAGAAAAAAGAACAATAAAAGTAGTTAATACACTTTTATAGTAGGTCTTATTTACCTTGATTTTTCCAAAAAATTTATGCTTAGATAATATAGTTTTGTAACTACTATTATAGATTATAAATTATTTATGAGTATGATAGAAAAGGGGGTAGAGAAATTAATTTAAATTTAAAAAAGTTATATCTTATTTTTTATGTTTAAGGTTTAGCTTGTTCCTGTTTTTTATTTTTTTTAAGGGCGCCCAGTGACTGCACAATTTGTAGGAGCTGGGTTAGCTACGGTAGCTATGGCCGGAGCCGGAGTTGGTATAGGTAGTATCTTCGCTGGATTAATTTTAGGTATAGCTAGACAACCTAGTTGGGAAAAACAGTTATTTGGGTATGCTGTATTAGGTTTTGCTTTAACAGAAGCAATTGCTTTATTTGCATTAATGATGGCTTTTTTAATTTTATTCGGTTTTAATTAAGACTTAGTATAAAACCGATGTTATTTTTTAAACGACAAAAAGCTTTAATTCAACAAAAAATTAATTTTCTTAATGAAACATATTATAAATTATATAAATTATTTATAATTTTATTTAAATGAAATAAATCATTGGCTCAATTAATACGACATAAAAAACGTACTTATTTTTATCGCAATATTTGTATTTCATCAAAAAAAGAAAAAAGTATTAATAGATACTGCAAATTATCTAGATATATTTTACGTGAGTTTTGTAATAAAGGTTTATTTTTTGGTTTACATAAATTAAGTTGGTAAAGATGTTACTTTTAAAGAAATATATTTATTTATCATGGAAAAAAAAATATTCCAAATATAATATCTATATAGTACCTTATTTTATTACTTTATTTTATTTTAATTTAAAACTAAATATAACAATATGCTCACAATATTTTCTTACTCCAAATTTTAAATTCATACAATCTAACTATTTTATAATGTATAAATTATTTTTTTTTATCAAAACAAAGCATCTTTTTTTATTTACGATTTATTTAATATATGCTAAATTATTAAAATTATTTATATTTTTTAATTTTAATTTTACTATATTAAAAAAAAAAATTAAAAAATTTACCATTTTACGAGCGCCATGTTATCATAAAAATTCAAAAGAACAATATGGTTTAGATTTTTATAAAGGATTTCTGAAAAGTAAATTTTTAAAACAAAGTTCGAAATATTATAATTTATATATCTTACATTTTTTAAATCAAAAAAATATAACATTTATAACAAAATATTGATATATTTTAAAAAAACATGAACGAAAATATATTAAATAAAAATATAGTTATTTATAAAATACATCAAAAGCATATACAACAAAAATGTTTAATTTTAGTGTCACTTAAGTTAGGTTGGGTTTTATTTCCTATATATAAATTATATAATAAACAAATAAATACTATTTTACCAGGTTATTTAAGACTTTATAAAAACTATTTTAAAGTAAAAGGATTTGGATTTAAATGAAAATATTTTTTTCATTTTAAAAAACAAAAATCTACGATCTATTTAAAATTAGGATTAACACATCGCCTTTCTTTTTTGATTACTAAAAATATTAAATGTAAAATTAAAAAAAAAAGGTTAATTTTAATTACTAGATCTTATACTTATATTAGGTTTTTTTTTTCTATTTTATTTTTTTCTTTTCAAACTTATATATATAATAAAAAAGGTATTTATTTACGAGGTACTCGTTGAAAGCTTAAACTAAGTAAAAAAAAGTCTAAATTTTAAAAATGCGAATAAGAACAAAAAAGTATACTTTATATATAACGTTAAAACAATGTTTTTCAAAATTAAAAAAAAAACAATTACTTTATAGTATGTCGACTATAAATAAACTTTTTGTAATTTTTCTTTGAAAAAAAAATTATATTTATGGTTATACAAAAACATCACAAAAAAAATTTTATATTTATTTAAAATATGATAACATGTATCATAATATAGGTATTAAAAAAGATACTAAAATTTATACTTTTAAAAATTTATATAAATTATATTTATGAGAGAAAAATATATGTATGATATTAAAAACCGTAAAAGGTTTATATACACCAAAAGAAGCTTTTATTAAAAAAATAGGTGGTTTTTCTTTATATAAATTATCATAAAAATTGAAATTTATGCAAAAATATTTAAAAAAAAAATTACAATATAATAATAAACAAAAAAAATATTTTCCTAAACAAGCAAAAATTTTCTTGTTAAAAAAAAAAAAAATTTTAAAACCTTTAAAAAAACAAAAAAAATGAAAAAAGTGACGTGAATTTAAAAAATTTTTTTTATTTAAAAAAAAAATATATTTTTTTGCGAAACTTCAATGACGGTTTAATAATATGCGAATATTATGACATCAATTAATAAAAAGTTATTTACCTACAATTAAAAAATTAATGCATCAATCAAAAAAAAAAAAAAATAATAAATTTTATTTTTTTTTAAAATATTTAGAATTAAGATTAGCTACTCTAATCCTCCGGGCTCGATTTTGTTATAAATTAATAAATTCTTATAATTCAATTAAATTTAATTTAATTACAATAAACGGAGTAATTATAAATAAAATATGATATTTAGTTTCTATTTTAGATATGTTACAAAAGCGCCGTACTTTAAAAACAAAAAAGCCCTTGAAAATAACACATAAACAAAAGAAGAAAAAAAAATCACAAATAGAATTAAGAACCGAAAGATTTAAATGACGTAGATATCATTGAAATAAAAGTAGATATGTATTATGAAAAATACGTCGTATAAGTCATTTTAATATGTATTTTTCAAGAAAACAAAATACTATATTAAATTACTTAGAAATAAATTACAAAATACCTGCTGCTATACTCATTAAACAACCTTTTTTAAAAGAGTTATATTTAAACAAGCAACCTCGGATCCTGACAAAAAATATTTTAAAAAAAATATATTATATTTATTAAAAAAAAAATTAACCAACGCGCGTATCAAGGAGTAAATAAATTCAGAAAAAATATAAATAACATATTAAAAACCAAATTCTAATTACTAAAGTATTCAATATAGGTTTTGAACCTATGTCTTTTCAATGAAACTGAAATGTTTTAACCGGTTAAACTAATTGAATAATAATGTTTTTTCTAATAACTTATATTTATAAAACAGGAAATAAATAAATTTAAAACAAAAACCATTACCATACTATGTATTATATTATATATATATACTAAAACACACTAAAAAATTATTATAAAATAGATATATTATATCATATATGTTTAAATAAATTAAAAAATCATTACAACTTTCTATATATTGTATATATTTATACAAATAAAAAAAAGATATTTTCTTATTTTTTAATTTCAATAATACTATTATATAAATATAACTAAAAAAGCAAAAGAAAAAAAGACTCACTATTCAATCATATATTTATATTAACCGCTCCTTTCGTATTAAATTAACTTCTTTTTTTTTATTCTTTTTTAGTAGATAGGAACCAAACTGTTTTACAACGTTTTAAACCCAACTCACGTAACATTTTAATTAGTGAACAACTAAACCCTTTATATCTTCTTCAATATAAGGCTATGATAAGTCGACATCGAGGTGCCAAGCATAATTATCAATAAGAACTATCAAATTATATCAGCCTGTTATCCCTGGCGTACTTATTATTTGTTGATCGTAATATATTTCTTTTTTATAACGGTTCATCATGCTAGACATAAATCCTTCCTTTATGCACCCATAAAAAAATCAAGTAAATATTTACCATTAAACTTTAAAATAACGAAGTTATTTAAATTTACTTTATAGACTTCATCATTACACTTTAGATGAAAACTGCCCCAGTTAAACTACCTTAATTATAATTTCGTCTAAATTACTCAACTTAGTATCATTAAATAAATAAAAAAAAATGGTCTTACACTTATATTTAATATAAAATTAATTAGGATATTAATTTATTAAAATTACCATCTAACCTATATAATTTATTAAGCAAAACTTTATAATTGTACAGTGAAAATGCCAGGGTCTTTCCGTCTGGCTAAAAAAAAGAAGCATCTTCACTAATATTTCAATTTCATAGATATATTATTAGAGACAGTAGGACGGATCGTTATGTCATTCATGCACGTCTGTAATTACCAGGCGAAGAATTTTGCTACTTTAAGACCGTTATAGGTACAGCCGTCATTGAATATAAGATAGAAAAAAAGCAAAACCTTTTTATTTTATTATTATCATTGGACAGACTTCAGACCTTATACATCTTATTTTATTATTTTGCAAAGTCCTGTGTTTTTAGTAAACAGTCGCCATCCAGATTTTTTGATATCATTTATAGATTTTCTTTTTCCCGAAGTTACAGTTAATTTTGCCGAGTTCCTTTAATAATATTACATCTCATTTTCATATCCTCTACAAAGTTATCTGAGTTGATTTTAATACGAGACTATTTTTCCTGCATAAAAATATAATAAACTTTTTATTTTTTACACTATATTTAAATTAAAATATTTTATATATATTCATCAAAAAAAAAAATATTTTTTTTTTAGAAATCGTATTTACTCTATTCTTTTTTAAATTTAATAGAAAATCTAAACTTATAAAATGTTACACTCAATATGTAAATATATTACTTATACCAGCAATATTTCTTCTGAAAAAATTAACAAAATATTTTACTACCTCTAATAAAATTATTTTTTCGATATATACCTAATTACTGCCTTTTATAAAAAAACAAATTAAAATATGTCTTTAAATGTTATGATCTATTACGATTTCTTTAAAGACTAACTGCTTCCAGGCTTATCTTTAAAATTTAAATATCATATATATATTTATTTCAATTGAATAGAATTATAAATTGTTAAAATTTATAATCTACATTATTATGAAATTTAATTGGTATAAATATTATTTAATTAAATTTCATAAAGAATTGCATAAAAATAACAGGAGTTATTTTTAAAATCAAATGGATAAAAAAACTATATCTAAAGAATTACCTTTTTGTTTTACTAGTTATTAAAAGAGTTACGTCAAAAAAAAAATTAAAAATATATAAAATAAGCTTTGGAATTAGACCTAATAACGCCCTATTATACTACAATAGCAAATCTTCTACCCAAAATTCTGTAGATATAAAATAGAAAAAATAGGATTCGAACCTATGTTAAAATTAAAATTAAAATAGCTTAGCATGCTACCGCCTTAGGCCACTTGGCTATTTTTCCTTTTTAAATAAATTAAAATTAATTACTAAAGAATCACAATATGTTTTAAAATCTTACTTACTTTACTAGCCATATTTTTTTAATCTAAAATTATCTTAATGTTCACCTTAAACCAAAAATATTTATAAGGTGTAAAAACTACTTCAGTTTTTATTACAAATACAAAAATTAAATAAATTAGAAAATGAACAACTTAATACAATATACAAGATACCTACCTCCCACAAATTTTTTATAAAATAAATAAAAATTTTCATGTTTTTTAGTATTATGCCCTAAATAAAATATTACAATAATATAGATAAAATAGGATTTGAACCTATGATTAAAAAAAAATTGTTTTCAAAACAACCGTATTAGACCTCTTTACTATTTATCCGACATTATATGTTTCTTTAGTAATACATAAATACAAAGAATCAAATAATTAAAAACCTAACAATCAAAAAAAATAGCACTACAAAGAATGAAATTTTTAAAATTTAAAATAAACATTTTTTTTCTTTAATTATGAATCTTTAAAAAACCTAACTATATATCTAATAAAGAAAAACCATTGAATCTAAAAAGAAAGAATTGGTAGTGTTACTAAAAAACAAACGAAACAAAAGAAAGTCAATATGCCCATATAAAATAAAGGATCTTCTATGGAACAAATGCCTAATAAACTTTTGAATCTAAAAAGAAAGAATTGGTAGTGTTACTAAAAACAAACGAAACAAAAGAAAGTCAATATGCCCATATAAAATAAAAAGATCTTCTATGGGACAAATGCCTAATCAATATAAAATAAAAACTGCTTCAGTTTTTATTACAAATACAAAAATGAAATAAATTAGAAAATGAACAGCTTAAACTTTTAATTAGTATGTTTTTCTTTTTGTAAGCTTAATAAAAAAATACACGAAATACCTACCTCCCACAAATTATTTATAAAATAAATAACAATTTTTACGTTTTTTAGCATTATGTTATAAATAAAATATTACAATAATTTAGATAAAATAGAATTTGAACCTATAATTAAAAAAATTGTTTTCAAAACAACCCTATAAGACCTCTTTACTATTTATCTGACATTATGTATTTCTTTGGTAATACATAAATACAAAAACTCAAATAATTAAAAACCTAACAATCAAAAAAATAGCACTACAAATAATGAAATTTTTAAAATTAAAAATAAACATTTTTTTTCTTTAATTATGAATCTTTAAAAAACCCAACTATATATCTAATAAATAAAAACCTTTGAATCTAAAAAGAAAGTATTATTTTTATAAAAATTTTTCTACAATTGAAATTATAGGTAATGTTACTAAAAAATAAACAAAATAAAAAAAAGTTGCAATACGCCCAAATAAAATAAAAGGATCTTCTATGGGACAAGTGCCTAATCAACCTAAACATAAAAAATTACCTACAAAAAATCAAAAGCAAAATTGTCCAAAACTCGAAAATTTAGAACTCGTAATAGTAAATTCTAACAGAGGTAAATAACTTAAAATAAATAGAGCTAACCCCATTACAAGGACCCCACCTAATTTATTAGGTATAGAACGTAAAATAGCATAATAAGGTTCAAAATATCATTCAGGTGTAATATGCTTCGGCGTTATTAATGAATTAGCTGCTGTATAATTATCTGGATGTCCTAAAAAATTAGGATAATAAAAAACTAATCATAATAAAGCAAAACCATAAAAACTAAAAAAACAAAACATATCTTTACTAACATATTTAGGAAAAAAAAAAACAAAATCAATAGCATCCACACCTAAAGGATTAGAAGAACCATATTTATGTAAACATAATAAATGCAAAACAGAAAGAATTAAAATAATAAAAGGTAATAAAAAATGAAATGCAAAAAATCTTTTTAATGTAGGACAATCAACAGAAAACCCTCCCCATAATAATATTAAAATATCATTTCCTATTAAAGGAACCGCTCCGAATAAATTAGAAATCACCGTAGCCCCTCACAAACTCATAACTGGTAAAAATTACTATTTTCCATTCTAAAACTTTACGTGATACTCACATATCATAAAGCTCCGATTTAAAAATTAAAAAAAAATAATTTTTTTTTAACATATAAACAAAATAAAAAAATCCAAGTAAACAACAAAAAATAACTTTACTTGTTGAAATAAAAAGATTCGAACCATCTACCAATTAAGCTATATTTTACCTAACTATTCACAATTAAAAATATAGAAACTTTATTTATTTTTCTTCTTTAATATAATTTTAGCATCTTACAAAATAATATAAGGCTGTTTCCTTTTTAATTATAAACCTTCGAATTTAAAATTTAACTATTAATCTATATGACTTATGAGTTTTAAATCAGTAAATTCTACAAAAACAAAATCTAAGCACTTTACCCCATATATACAATATTAATGCGTTGCTAATACAACTTTCGTAAAAAACCAGCTATAGCTTAATTAGATTAGCATTTCACCCCTATTTGTATTTTATCTTTGTATTTTGCAACATACTAAAGTATAATCTTAAAATCTCAATACAAAGAGATCATTAAACTTCGGGTATAAAAATTTATATTTTATTTAAAAAATTTTATATATTAAAAATCTCACATAAAGTTTTAACTAACTGGTCCATTATACAAAAGGTAAGCTAGTTAAAAATAACTGAATAAAAAAAGTAAATTTTATTATATTTAATTTATTATCTTATAATAAGTCCTTACAGCTTTCCCTTACGGTTACTAATTCTCTTTAAATTTTTTATATTAATTTTAATTAGATGCAGATCACCTTTAATATATAAAAAAAGGAAAAACAAAAAATACTCATTTTTCTGTAAAGCATCTCTCCCTAAAAATGGATAAAATTAGATTTAAAATCATAAATAAATTCATTCCAAACTACTATTAAAATCTTTATTAATTTATTTTTTAGGTACTAAGTTGCTTCAATTCCCTAATTATATAAACACAATTATAGTTTTTATTTTAAATAAAACTGAAATCATACCAAATAGTCCTTTCAATCAAATCTATTATTAAATATAAAAACTTAGCCATCTATTACATCTAAATTATTGGATTTTATAACTAAAAATTACCATTTATATGCCTATAAAGTATTTAAATAGATTAAAAATTAAAACATTCATTTAAATAAACTGGATTTAAATTGAAAAACGATTTGTTTTTTACTTAATTTTAACTTACGACCTAACGTAAAAATTAAAGACATTTTTAAAAAATACTTTAATATATATAATGTTGTAAAGTTAGTCACAAAAAAATAAAGATTAAATAATCGTATTTTTAATACATAATATCTTCAAAAAAGATCAGAACACTCTAAAGATAATCATTTACGTTGTGCACAAGGCACTAATAAATTATTATAATATTTTAAAAACCCCAAATTTTTAAAATTTAATAATAATTTATGTATAGGACAATATAATTGCACATTATCTACAGATTTTAAAGATTTAATTTCTATACCACCAAAAAAAATAGAAGAAGAACGCAAAGAGATTAATTTTATAGCAGTCTTTTTAAAAAATAACCGCAAATAATTAGATAATAAAAAAGATAATTTTTTTTTTAAAACTAAAATCCACTTAAAAAACATGCTAAAACCTATAAATCATACAAAACCAAAACGAATATAAAAAATTTTTTTTTTTTTTGAAAAGAATTTGCAATTACAAAATAAAAGATTAAAATGTACTGTAAAATTAATGATAAATTTATCCAATTCGATTAAATATATATCAATTAATAAACAACCTAAAGAATTTTTTTTACCAAAATAATAATAAAATAAAAGATTGGTTTTTTTTAATCAATATCCTACTGATATAAATTGAAAATATAAATTAAGTATAAATATATCTTGTATATAAAAATAAATATATTGACCTATTAACAAATAATCAAGTATATCTAAAAAATTTAAAAATTGACCCTTCAAACATCATTTTATATTGGCTCATTTTCTGATATTATTAAAAAATTCAAACGAAGTCCTAACTCTACGAAAGAAATACTTAGACGTAAAAAAATCTTCTAAAACAAATTTCATTATAAATGAAATACAATAATCGTTATAAGTAGGTATATTAAGAATAAGAATTTTATTTTTTATATTCATATATATTACCTTAAAAAAAACAAATTTAAAACTTTTATTTATAAATTTTAAAATTAAATTTTTTTGAAATTTAAATTTATTTATTATTATTTGAATTAATTCTATATATATTTTATGTATATAATAAAAATATAACATTTACTATCTTTTTGTTAATATAAATAAAGAATAAAACTTTAAACTATTTTTTTTTCTTTTGAGCGGGTATTTGATTATATTTACTATATAAAATTTTAGGTATAGTATTATTTTTTTTTTTATTCTTACCTAACGGTTTATTTAAAAAATAACCACCCCTTATCCAAACTATAGAAGTACTTTTTAATTTAAACTTAGCCGCATACATCTTAGCTAATGATAACCTAAAAATAACAGAAATAACGCCCATTATATAACGTCGATTTGAAGCACTCCTAAATCAATCACAAAAAAAAGAAAGAATCTTATTTACACGTACATTTGCCTCTTTTTGAGAAAAATGAAAATATAAAAATAAAGGTAAAACTTTACCAGAACCATCACAAATATTACGTTTTTGTAACAACTTTATTATTACTTTCAAATCAATTTTTAAAACTAAATAACTTTTTTTCTTTAAAGTTTTTACTTTTGACTTTAAAACAAAAGATTCTTGCTTCCAAAGGTGCCCCAAAAAAGTAACACCGTAGGAAGCATGAATAACATTAATACGAAAAAAATGAGATAAACTGCTATAAAATACTTTTAAAAATTTATTTATTTTATATTTAATCTCATTTACTAAATAAAAAGAAATAGAAAGACTTATTAAAAATATCTCACCATATCTAATATAATGAATCATAGAATAGCCTTCAAAATAAAAAGTTTTAATTTTATTAATTCACTTATCAAAAAAATTTAAATAAATATTAATGATTATAGAGCCAATGCTACCTCTATATGGTACTCCTAAATCATTAAAATATGTAGAAAGATCAGTGAAAATGTGAAAAATAAAACCTAATTGAATAAGATTTAAAATTAAAAGATCTTTTACTCTTAAACAAAATTTATTAAAAAAAAACCGATAAGGTATTTTATTAAATCAATTATTAAAAGAACAATCTAAAACCCATAAACTATTTTTAATTTTACAAGAAAGAAAATGCAAGGCCGTATGACAAGTATAAAAAGGCCTAAATCCGAAAGAATTTTCTACAAAATTTATTTCAAAAATAGGTTCAATTAAAAGAATTAACACTTTTTCTACAAATACGTTTTGAAAACCGTCGTAATTAAAAAATTTAATATAATACATTTTTTTATGTAATATAGATCACTGAAATTTTCCTTGTAAAACTTGTTTTTTTAATTTTAATATTGTTTTTTCTTCTAATTCATTTAAAATTAAAAAATCAAAATGATTTATTTGCGTAAGATATTTAAAACTTAATAATCAAATTAAATCAGCTCTTAAATAAATCATAATGTCAAAAAAAACTATATTAGATTTTTTTGCGCAAAGAATATAAAAATGTTTCAAAAAAAGAAACTCATATTGAAAAACAAATTTGTGATTTATATATATTATTTTTTTTTTTAAAGTACTTAACATATTAAACTAAAAAAAAAACGTCTATAACCAAACAAAATGAGATAAAGAGTTTTTTTTAAAATAAAAAATCTCTTCTGTAGTTAAAAAATGAGAAGTTAAACCATTAGTCGTAAAAACATATAAATTTGTACTAAACCTTTTAAAAAGCATATTAGTACTTGATATTTTGTACTTATATTTTAAAGTAGATACAAGAGATGCTCGTAAAAAAAAATTAATAAAATTTTGAATTTTATAAAAATTATCTGCACAACAATAATAATGTAATAAAAAAAAAGCAAGTTTCTTGTAATATTGTACAATACAAAAATCACTTTCTGAAATTATTTGAAACAAACAAATAGATTTTTTTTTTTGATTTAAAATACCTAATGTAATTAAATCTTTTTGAATTTTTTCAAAATCACAAACAATAGTAGGTGATATGTTATATAAAGAATTTTTTTTTATATTATGTGAGGAAAAATAAATTTTAAACTGCTGTAAAAATAAATTTTGAATATAACCTCAAGAAAGAAAAAAAAAGCCTTTATAATTTAAATTTGCAATTAATATTAAAGTATATAAATCAGCAAACTCATAAATGTTACTATATTTTAAATTATTTTTAACAGTACAAGTTAAAAAATTCTTTTTAATATATAAAGAAATAAAATAAAAAAGATAATATGTAATTATTTTAAAAACAATTTTAATAAAAAATAAATAATTTGAACTAACAAAAGTTTTATTTTTTTTTGAAAAAAGACTTATCGTATTATGCTCATTAAATTTTAGAAAAGGTGAAACATTCGATAAAAATTTTTCAATATTCGAAATATTATAATTCTGTTGTGGTTTTAAATTATTAAGAATAAAATTGCTTTTATTGATGAGTTTTACTTTGTTAACAAACACACTTTTTTTTGATAATAACTTCGAGAAACATGAATTATAAATTATAAAACCTAAAAATTTTACTTTATTACAATAAGTATTTATTATTTTTAAAGTATGTGCTTGGATTTTAAAATGGAAAGTAGATTGAAAAAAAAAAACCAAACGCTTTTTTAAATTATAGACAAAATTATAAGATCCCTTAATACCTAATAAACAACAATCTCTATATCTAATATATTTTATCTTACTTTTATATATTAAATTACGATTATTTTTTAATTTAAAAGAAAGTGTATTATCTAATAAAACAGTACAATCAGAGTTGATAACTTGAAAATCTTTTTGTTTTAAATGTAGCATTAAAATAATATTTCTAATAAATACATCTAATCTAAATAAAAAAATATTACATAAAATAAAAGAAAAAAAATTAACTTGAAGCTTCTTTTTTTGTTTCTCTAAATAAAAACCACCTGGACATAATATAAAACAATTATACATTTTAAAAAATAAATCTAGAAACCTTTTATCGTTAATTTTTTTTTTTAAAGTATTAATTAAAATATGACAATGGGTAGAAGTGAATAACTGACCTAAAATAATTTCTATATAATAAGGAAGACATACTCAATAACATTTAATACGAAGCAAAACAACTAAATGATTTAGATTTCACTTAAATTCTGCACTTTGATTTTTCTCATAAATCATGTCTAATAAAATAGCTAAACTGTTTTGTAAAATTTGATCTTTACGACTTAATAAAGCAATGTTGTTTTTTTTTATACCTTCTATACCAAACTCTAAAACTTGCAACTTACGTATAGATCCAATTTTATAATTACCTATTTTCAAATCCATAGCTATTTCTGTAAAAATTTTATTATTAATTTTTTCTAGATTAAGATACACCCCATTACTATTTTTTTTTAAAAGAAAATCTGCAAATTTAAGAAACAACGGATCAGTTAAAAACTCTTTCGTAAGATTAATATGTTTTTTAAATTTTTTATGTTTAAATGCTGCTAATTTTTCTATTAAATTTTTTTTATTTATATAAAAAACTAACTGTTTATCTAAATCTTTAGTGATTATCGTTATATTTCTACTCTGAATCTTATTTTGTCCCAATAAAATCATAAACTAATACTCTTCAAAAGAAAAAACTTCTATCACTTCTCCAATACAATAATCAAAAATTAATGTATTTAGAGAAACTATATATTAATTTGTAACAACTATACGAGTTACCCCTAGCCCACAACACAGATATTATACAATGAAGAACACGTTCATGCCAAATGAAACATTACTTATTACAATTACTATCACTAAAAATTATTTTATTTTTTTGCATTTAGGTAAAACAAGCATCAAAAGGGTTTTTTCTCATTAACTCCGTATAATCCATAAATAAAAATATCTTGCTTTTAATTTTAATGACTTTATTTTAATCAAAAAAATTACTTTTATCTATTTGAAATATTCTTCTTTTCAACAAATTATAAATACTTTTCTCGCACATTTGACCCCAAACAATGACATACCCTAAAAAACCCGTCGCCATCATTAAAATAAATAAAATCAAACCTGTCAATCATGTTAGGGTATTTCTAAATAACCTATAATAAATAGCACGTAATATATGACAATATAACATAACAAATAAAAAAGACGCCCCAGAACTATGCATATATCTAATTAATCAACCATTTTGAACATTTCGCATAATAAACTCTATACTACAGAAAGCTAAACTTACATCAGAAACATAATGAATAGTTAATAATAAACCTGTTAAAACTTGAATAATTAATAATACTCCTAAAATACTACCGAACCCTCAAAATTGAGTTGAATTTTAAAATTTATTTTAAAAAGCGCCCACCAAACATAACAAGCTAGTTACCTATCATTATGCTTTCTAATAATATAATTTAATTTTATGTACCATTAAAATACAATTAAATGCATATTATAAATTATCTAATATAAATATAGTTTTCTTCTTCATTTTAACAAAAATTACTAAACTAATACTAAACATGAATGTAATAAAAAGTAATAAATAAAAAATAAATACTAAAAAACTGCTGCCTTCTTCTCAAAGAAATCTCTGGTTATATAAATAATGTTTTTTTAATAAATATAAAAAAATTTTATAAAAAATAAAATAAAAAAAATAAGGAGTATATTTATTATTCTAAAAAGTTGCTTTGATTATTAATATTGTTCAAAATTTAAATACTACTTTTACTTTAAAAAAAATTAATCAATACTCAAAAAAAATAGAATTAACACAAAAATTAAACAGTATAGTTTCATCCTTAAATATAATACAACTCAAAATAGCATGCGCTAGTCCTAGATTTTAAACCTAGTAAGCTATTCATCACCTTTATTTATATACGAACAGACGCCCAATAGTTTAAATTTGAAGGAACGGGATAATAAAATAAATGACTTAAAATAGTTCCTCAAAAAAAATCATTAATTCACCTATATTCTCTATTTTTAAAAAAAACACTTCTTTTTTTTTCTGTATACTTCAAATTAAATTTACTAAACATTTTATTCTATAACACAAACAATAGGCATATAAGCATGATTAATACCACAAATTTCACTACATTGACCATAAAAAATACCACGACGCGTAGGTCATGTAATAATACGATTAACCCTACCTGGACAAGCATCTGTTTTTAATCCTAAAGAAGGCAAAGCCCAACTATGTAGAACATCTACCGAAGTAACTAGAAAACAAGTATTTATTAAATACATAATTTTTAAACGATTATTAACTTCTAATAACCGAAAACCATATTTTTGATTTTTTAAATCCTCTTCTGTTAACATAATACTATCAAAAAAGATAAAAGAATTTTCAAATACATCATTAGTATAATCCGCAAACTCATAACTCCAAAATCATTGATTTCCTATTACTTTTACTATAAAACTTATTTGACTATAATCTTCAACTAAATATAATAAAGTAAAAGCAGGTCCTGCAATAAAACATTGGGTAGAACTTCTACAAAAACCCCCACCAAACATAGCAAGATAATTACTTATCACTATGCTTACCAATTTAAAATAAAAAAACAAGAATAACTGAACTTTAAATGGATACATAAAAAATATTAATATAATACAAAGAAATAAAATGGTCTTTTACTACAGCATAAAACCATAATATCAAACCTCTGTTTAAAAAAAACATTAAATTTTAAATTTACTTTTATAAACTTTTCCGGTTAAATAATCAAGAATTATACTTCAAAAATTATTATAATTATAACTAGATACTGCGTAATATATTTGTTCCTTCTTAGAAAGTACAAGGTAATGGTGTTAAATAAATTCGAATCAAAACGCTTAAACCATTTTCATAACACAACAACAACAAAACCTACAATTTAATAATCTAATTTTTATCTACTTAAAAATATAATTTTAAAATTATATTGAAACAAAAATATATAATTTTTTTAATACAGGCTATTGTACCCCTATATTCACATATTAAAGAGAAGTATTAAAATTAGAAGTAAAAAATATACTTTTTTGAATAAAGTTAATTTCAAAAATTGAATAAATTACTTAATACCGGACGCCATTAAACAAACAATTGGAAAAATATTTCACAATAATTCTAGACGAGAGTTATGAATAGAATTAAAATAAATGTTAAATTTTAAATCAAAGAAACGTTCTTTTCAATTATTATAGTTAAGTTTCATTTAAGAAGTTTTAAGAAAAAGAATTAAAATATTTACTAAATAAGCACGCTCTAATATGTTACTAATAACAAAATTATTTAAAAAAGTAGAAAACATTAAAAAATTTAAAAGATACCCCTTAAATTTTTCTAATTCTATTTATATGGATAGTTACTTCTTATCTGAAAAATTTTCACTCCACCCAAACTTAATGAGCTAATTGCTTAGCATTAAGCTCTCCAATGTTTTTTAATGACACATTACAAAAATTAATTTTTAACAAAATCACTATCTTAAACATCTAACAATACATTCAAAAAAAATAGTATCATTTCTTAGATTGTTTCATACTAACCCAACCTTAATATTTTCTTCGATGAAAAATCTAAACATTTTTCATTATATATTACGTAATTCATTTTTTATTTTTAGTCACTTTAGTTATAGAGTACCCCACTTTAGAAAGATCTTTTATTACAAAAATAACTATAAATACACATAGTTTTTAATAGAACATAAAAAATGGTTTGAGCAGATAAAAAACTCAAATTTCGTATAACCTTAACTTATATGAACAGACACAACTCTATAGAAGTAAATTAAAGTTTATAAACAATAATTTTGACTTGAAAAATGCTACCTTATTAAAATAAAAGTAACTTCTTTTTAAAAAGATTTATGCATATAATACGTAAAAAAAATTAAAAGCTTCCCATCCGTAAAAGACCATCAAAAAAACCATTCATAGCCGCAAATAATAATAATACTTGTTTTTCAACAGATAAAATGTGTTTATTTTGTTGTTTTATAATAAATACCAACTTCACTCCTCGATTTAATACCTTTTGAGTTGTTAAATCTAACTCTGCTGCAAAAGAAGCAAAACTTTCTATCTCTCTATACTGTGCTAACTCTAATTTAAGGCGCCCAGCTACTTGCTTCATACCTCTTGTTTGTGCAGCCGAGCCTATCCTGCTAACAGACAAACCAACATTGATTGCAGGACGAATACCTTCATTAAATAATTTAGTTTCTAAAAAAATTTGACCATCTGTTAATCTAGATAGAAAAGTTTTAAACCTTAGCTTCCATAGAAAAACCTAGCAAGATAATTACTTATCACAAGGCTTTTTACACTAAAACATAATTTATAAGATACTATTACTTAAATTAAAACATTTAAACAAAAAACCTTTTTGATATTTATTAGAATATAATTTTAGAAAAGATTTCCGTAAAATAGAAAGAAAAAAAAACATAATTTGAATTTTATTTATACCTTTAAACCACCAAAAATTTAACAATTGAATTAAAAAATTAATTTTTAAATGTAAATTTATTTGAGTTCAAGAAAAAAATTTTAAGCATGGTAAAGGAAACCCTACTTTATTACAAAACCCTTTAAATTTTAAATACTGCACTACTTTTATTTTTTCTATATATAAATCAACAAATTTTTTTTTCTTTTTTAAGCTAAAACCAAAAATAGATAGACCTTGAAAAACATTTCGAATTGTTAGATGCATTATTTGATCTATATTAAAAAAAAACTTTGTTTGTAAAAAAGAAATTAATTTTTCTTTTAATAATAAAATAAAATAAAAAGTATAATTAGTACAAAAAAATAAAGTTTGATATATGCGTATATATCTAATCACCTCTATAATACCTTTTTTAAAAACAGAAAAATATTTCGAAAAAGAAGAAATATATTTTATATTTATATACGTACCATTACTAAAAAAATGTGTATAAAAAAAAAATTGCAAATTAGATATTTGTTCTGTTTTTTTTTTTGAAATAAATAATAAATTTATAAAAAAAACATCAAAAAATTCAAAATATAAATTAGTAAAAAAAGATATTAAAAAACTAGAGCCAACAGACGGTAATAAAAAGATTTTTTTTGCTTGATAAAAAAAAATATTAGTAATAAATCAAGATTTAAGTATCTTAACTAAAAAAATATCTCATATCCGTTTTAAAATTAAAGAAAAAAATAAACAAAAATTAAAATTTTCCAAACAAAAAGATAATTCACCAAAAAGAATTCAAGTAAACTGATATTTTTTAATATTTAATATTAAAAAATTGAACCCAGTATGTATAGTATTATAAGGTCGAAAACCAAAAATAAAAAACTTAAAATAAAATTCAAATAAAGGTTCTAAAAAAAAAAACAATACTGCTTCTAAATATAGATTTTGAATTTTTCTAAAATTTATTGTATTTGACGAAATAAATAATTTTTTAAAAATAAATTTACTTCATTTAAATTTTCCAAACAAAAAATAAAACCGTCAATTTAAAAAATGTCCATTTCTTTTTTTTAAATTATAAAATAAACAAAACTTTTTTCAAAGAAAAACCCATAAAAAATAAAAACTAAAATAATATTTTAAATTAGTTCAAACCAACATAGGATTCGCCATAGACTTTTTAATATATTTATCTAATATTTTAAATTCTTGAAAAAAATTTACTTCAAAAAATCAAATAGATAAATACGGAAAAAGTCGAGAGCGACCCATTTTTTAGCGGCCAATTTAAATGTAAACTCCTCCTTTATAAAAAAACAAAAACTACGTTTATAATTCTATACTTTATTTTTAAAATAAAAAACAAAAAAATGTATATATTACTTAAAGAAATCTGACATTATAAAAACAAAAATCCTATAACATCTTCATTTTCAATAATAAAACAAAAATAAACAAAACTACAAACCAATATAAAAAATCTTTATTTTTCGAGAAAATGGAACTTTTCAATCATTGATAATACAACATATATCATATATAAATAAAAATTTTAATTTAGAAATTATTACTTAGCATCTTTAAAAATTTTATTTAACTAATAAAAAATGTATATGATATAAACAAAAAAACATATTTAAAATATAAAATAATAACCCATTCACTTAAAAAAAAATTTTAAATTATATTATGCGATAGTTTATTAAATCTATATAGTATACTAAAAAAAATATAAAAAAAACAAAAAAAATATAAATAAAATGATTTATTCTAAAGAAATGAACACCCTACTAATAACATTAGTAGGAATATAAGCAGATACATCTCCTGCTTGTGTTTCAATTATAGGTAATGACGTTAAAGAACCCCCACCACGAATCATAGATAATTTTGCAGAACGTTCCAATAATCTAGAATGTAAATAAAAAACATCACCTGGGTACGCCTCTCTACCTGGGGGTCGGCGTAAGAGTAAAGACATCTGCCTATAGGCAATTGCTTGTTTACTTAAATCATCATAAATAACTAAAGCATGACCACCCTTTTTACTTAATCATTCACCTACTGAACACCCTGTATAAGGAGCTAAAAATTGTAAAACAGCAGAATCAGAAGAAGAAGAACTAATAATTAATAATCTTTTTAATGCTTTTATTTTGTAAATACTAGTAAGACCAAAAAAAAAATCATTAATTTTTGCAACCGATGCTTTTTTTTGACCGATACCTACGTAAACACAATAACAACGACCATTATAAAATAATTGAGTACTAATTGAATCTAAAGCTAAAGAAGTTTTACCGGTTTGACGATCACCTATTAAAAGCTCACGTTGGCCGCATCCTATAGGCGTTAAAGAATCTACAGCTAAAACGCCCGTTTGCATTGGTTCTTTTACAGACTCCCTAGGTATAATACCTACCGCTTTTGTATCTATATCCAAAAAAATATTAGATTTTACTTTATGTAAACCGTCTAAAGGTAGACCCAAAGGATCTAATGTACGACCAAATAAACTTAAAGAAAAAGGTATAGATATTAATTTAAAAGACCTAAAAACTCTATCACCACATTTTAAAATAGAAACTCCGTCATCAAAACAAGCAGCACTTATATAACCCTTGTTTAAACTTAATACCATACCATTAGGGGATTGTAAAGAATAATTAAGTAAACCTAAATAAACCATCTCACCTGATTTTACTTTTTGTAAACCAATAATCTTTGCAACACCATCTTTAATAGATAAAATAATGCCATAAATATTACGAAAATCAAATTGTAAATGGATTAAATCATTTATTGTTTTTATTTTGAATTTTTTATTTTTGTTCTTTAAAAAAATATTACTATTCTCTAAATATTTAGTAGTTAAAGGTAATCTAGAGTTAATTTTTTTTCGCGTTAATATTCAGTATTGAAAAATTCGCTTAAAATTTTTTTTTAAATTATTTTTCGATAACAATATATTTTTGAAATAAAAACCTATCTGAGAGTTCTTAATAGGTTTTTTATTGGTTCTCTTTTTTAATTTAAATAGGAGATTTTTAATATTTGTTTTAACTTTAGGTTTTAATTTTTTCTGTATTAAATTTTTTTTTGTAGAGACAAGAGTCTTCTTTATATTTTTTTTTTGAGAGAAATTGACTTTAATATAAAGAAAAAACCTCTCCTTTTATATCTATTTCAATTTTAATAAAAATAAAAATAAAAACCCCTACACCATAAAAAAAAATATAGAAGTGAAGTAGACAGTTTTGAACCGGCAAACACACTATTTTAAAATCTTTGCTTTTCCATTAAGCTACACCCCCACGAAGAAATAAAATAAAGACTATAACAGTCTTTATTTACCCTTAGTTTTTTCCTCGGGTCCCGGGGGGAGGCATATGACATCCTGGATATTGTCTTTCGTTTTTTTTTTTAAAGGAAAATCGATATTATCTCCTCTGTTAAAAAATTCTAAAAGACAATCGTCTAGATATTTTTCCATCGGAGTTACTGGCCTATCGTTACTTACTACTTCGCTTAAATAAAATAGTCACATAGTGACTCAAAAAATTAATTCCCTTTTTGTGTGTAAACGCGTATCATAAGAAAGAATATCTCCATAAAAGAAAGAATATTCTTCATCTAAATAAAATTGATAATAAGGATTAATATTATAACTAGTATAATACCAAAAACTAATCGGTTTAAATCAAAAGAATAAAAAAACTAAAAAAAAATATAAAATAAAAAAAATTAATAGAGCTTTTTTTAACATTGGAAGATATTTAAAATTACAATATGAAAGAGTGCATATCACACAAAGATAAAAATAAGTTAAAATAAAAAAAGGATCTATAAAATCCTGCAAAAAATAAATAACAAAAAATATAATAAAAAAAATAATAAAGAATAAAATAATAAGTAAATTAAATTTAAAAAATAATCTTATAAATAATGAATAATAATATAAAATGAAATTTTTATCAGGACTTCTCATTTAGTTATAAATGCGGGACTAAAACTCTCTTAAAAATAACATAAAGCTTAAATAATAACCTTTCTATTAACTTACGCCCAAAAAAAATATAACGAAAAACTTCAAACCTCCGATTACCATTATTATATCTCAACAATATAGCATGGTTTATATCAAAAAAAGTAATAAATGTAGCATTTTTAATATTATATTTTGATTTAGTATATAAGTTTATTCTAATTTTTAACACAATAAAAAACAAAAAGCTAATTATTCTAAAAAATCCGGATTTCTAATAGGATTTTAACCTATATTATTTAGGTCACAACTAAATAGTTTAACATTAACTTATAGAAACCAATTGTATTAAAAATAAAACAAAATTCACAGGACTCCAAAAAAACCAACAAAAAAAAAAAAAAAAAATACAAATCAAAATGACTTGGTTTCTGATACATATTTACTAAACTTCAGGTAACTTATAGAGAATTGACGCTTGATTAACCGAATCTTTTTTAAAACAGTCTCAAAACCAAACGTTAGTTGTGGCTTTGGGGTAACAGGTTGCTGTTTTAAATAAAGAAAGGCTTTTTTAGGCTTCTTTAAAATCTTCACATAGATATAATACGTCGTAAAAACTAATAACCAACATAGGGATGTTAGGACAGCAAATGGACAAGCCAGATACTTCCATGAGATAAAAAATGTGTACCAAATAGAAAATAGAAGCATATAAAATATTATTCTCGCCACGTTACAGTAATAAATTTGAAATTTTAAATTAAGGTATTCATAAGAATTAAAAATACCAGTTAATGAAAGGATTCGAACCTTCACTCAAAAGATTAACAGTCTTCTGCATTACCATTATGCTACATTAACGTAATTCGATAAACCAAAGCAAAAAATGTTCTAATGTCATACTTAAAAAAAACCATAACCGAACATAAGACCGTACCATCTCACCCAATTTTACTTTTAATAAATCAAATACCTTAAACATCTTTATTAAATAAATAAAAACAACACAAACAATTTTAAAAAAGAACATCATTTATTATACGTATTGAAATAGAAGGAATTGAACCTTCATGTTTAAAGTCAAAATTTAACGCTTTACCATTAAGCTATATTTCATACTTGGTTTTAAAATATAAAACCAATTATAGCGTTAATTAAAGTAAAATCTTAAACCCTTAAAAAATTGTAGAACCAAAATTCTTTAAATATATTAAAAATTAAATCATGTTTTAATTTTTATACCACCCAAAAAATACATAAAGAAATTATTCTAGAATCACTCATTTAAAAAATTAAAATAGTTCTTAAATATAAAACTATTCTAGTCTTTTATTAATAAAACTTTCTTTTTTATTTATTATGCGATAATTGTATAACATTCGATATCTTTTCTTTGGAATTTTTTTTTAAGGATATTCTAAAAAACAATTATTACTACTTACTTTTTTAGATAAACAAAGTAATCAAAATATGAATCAGAAAATACCTCTTGTTTTGTATAAAGATGTATCTCATAAAAAAAAGAAGAATATTCTTCTTCTAGATAATATCGAAATAATAGAATATCTATTGAATCATTTAAAAAATAAACAGATATTTTGATAATTAATATAAAGAAATTTTTAATAATATGTTTCATTGTAGTATTCATATAAAAAATAAAACAAGTTGCAAGTGTGGGACTTGAACCCACATAAAAAGAACATGAGTCTTTCATAATAACCATTATATTAACTTGCGTACAAAAAAAATATTTAACAAACATTTCAAACTAACTTTATAAAATATATAGCTATAAAAAAAAACTTACACAAATCAATATTGCCAAAAAATACTAATACTAAAATCATCTTTAGTCAAATTTTTTACTTTTTTTTTCTTTGGTTTATTACATTCAAACACAAAAAAAGTGATTTTTCTCTATAAAACTTACAAATTATAACGCGAAAATAGATAGATTTGAACTATCATTTACAATTTTGAAGATTGTTGTTCTAACCATTGAACTATACTTCCTTGAAAAACTATTACTATATTTTAATTAATCATAGAAAGTTTAATACCTAATGAAACTGAAAGGGGTGGGATTTGAACCCACGAATAGCTATACTAATTTAATTTACAATTAAAATCCTTTGACCACTTGGATACCCTTCCAGTCTAAATTACTTCTTACTTTTAAAAATTTAAAATGAAAAACAACATACGACAAAAAAACGATCCTATCTATTGAAATAAATTAAACAAAAAATATAAAAAAAATATTTTAAAGAATTACCCTTTATTGGACTTGAACCAATACTTAAAAAAAATAAATTTTAAATTTACCATGTCTACCATTTCATCAAAAGGGTTTAAAAAACGCAAAAAAGTAAAATTTTACTTTAAAATTTAATTATAATAACTATATTATATAAATTTCTTTTATATTTCGAATTTTCTCAATTTCGCCAAAATATAATATATAACTTTCTAAAACCAAGTTTTAATCTTTAAACAATATAACCTATCGAAACAATCTGTATATTTAACTTATTTACAAAAAAAGATATTATAAAAAAACACCTATTAAAACCTAAATATCAGAAACAACATGCCCTCTATTGGACTCGAACCAATAAATAAAAATAAATTTTGAATTTACCATGTCTACCAATTTCATCAAGAGGGCTGACATATTCTTTTTTTTTTACCAAAAATTTTAAAAACTAAAAAACATTCGTACCCTACACTGGATTTGAACCAGCACTAAATTTATTTAAATAGATCCTAAATCTACCGTGTCTACCATTCCACCAATAGGGTATAAAAAATTAGAGATTATGAGCATAATAGGATTTGAACCTATATTTGCATTTTTATGAGAAATGTGTGTTAACCGATTACAACTATACGCTCTAACATAAAACTTTGATTTTTGTAATTACAAAATACCCTTATGCCTCTAAAGAAATGTTTAAAATTAAAAATTTCTTTAATTAAAACGAATAAAATCAAATAGAAATGTTATCTATTAAAAAAATCAACATTTTTTTAATCTAATTAAACACAAGTAGAAAAACAAACTCTATTAAAAACTACTATTAATTCATAAAAAACAAAAAAATAACATAGATCTAACACCATCAAAAACACCAAAAAAAATTAAAACATAAAAAAAGCCATACTAAGATATTTAATATATTTTAAAATATATTTGTTTAGACTAAAATCAACAAAAAATAATCATGTACATAAAGCATAATGAAAAAGACTAAAAAACAAAATTAAGAGATTAAAAAAATATATATCCGTTTGACTCACTTAAACAGAAAACTTGATAAGTAAATCAAAAAATGGCATACAAGATTTAAGCAACCTTATTCATCTATGAAAAGACAATAAACAATACCAATCATACTTATATAAATTAAACATTCACAAAGGGCTCCGATTTGATAACTATTTTGCCTTTAGAATTATTTAATTTTTGAAACAAGAACTTATTTCCATCACTAACAAGACTACTATTATTAACTAAACCCATATTTAAATTGTGTGAGTTAGAGTTTTCTCGTACTTTTCAAAACAAAGAAAAGTTGCAAATATAAATAATAAAACCCTAAGATCTTCCTAACTAATACTAAACACACAACTTATTATTCATTCAAATATAATAAATCATTTTATAGAACGTAAATAAAAAGATAAAATTAGTTATATTAAAATAAAAACATAAATCCAAAATAGACATAAAAAAAGCATTTCTGATCCGAAGGTCATTTAGTAATAAAAAAATAACTAACATACCTACATATAAATCAATAGTTCTAAAATATCAAAATAATTAGATTTAATTTTAAACATATATTATCAAAAACCATAAAGCTATTTGACCATCTAACTAAAGACAAAAAAACAAAATCGGTGGATAAAATAGGACTTGAACCTATAATTGTTATTTGCAAAATAACCGTTTTAACCAATTAAACTATAAACCCCGAATCTATTTTATTTATGAATCACACAGACAACCGACCACCAATAAAAAATTGAATCTAATCTAGTTATAAAAACGTAGCTACCAGATAGTAAAAATAAATCTAAATCTTACTACGATTATCATTTCTTTTTTTTATTTTTTGATCTTATTATTAAGCCTTTATTTAAGTTTAAAATAATAATGGGCCTACTTCTAAAACAACTAACCTAACACCTTTTTTATAACTATATTAAAATAAATAATGTACCTATTGATGTTTTTAACAACTCGAAAATGTAATATCTAAAAAAAACATCTACAAAAAGAAAACCTAACTATCTAATAAATAAAAAATAACACATTAAAAAACAGAATTTAAGCCCCACCAAAAATTTGCTCAAAATCTAAGATACTAATTATTTTTAATACAAAACAGAAGCGCAGGACTAAAACCTTACATTACATTGGATCAATCTATTTTATTTTTTTCTAAATCTAGTGTGACATATATTTTTAAATTTCACTCATAAAAAAAAAAAGAAAAAAGCAAAACAATAAATCTTCCGTATAAAACTATTTTTTTTAGAAACCACATTCGCATAAACGCCTTGCAGAATGATTTTTTTTTGTTCGACTTTTTTTTTTATTGCGAGGATAATAACATTTGTAACGGGGAAAAATAATTTTGTTTTAATGACCTCTAGAAGCTGTTTATAGCTACCGTTTTTTAAAAGGAGCCTAAATAGCTTTAGATATGTTTTCGTTTTTTTTTGTAATACAAAAAGATATCTTTTAGAATATCTTAATTTACTTTTAATATTTTGTAAAAATAAGCCGCCCAATCAAGGGCTTTCGGAATTTAATCAAATTAAAATAATATAGAATAATGTAGTGAATATTAAGATTCAATAAAAAAAATAAAAAACAAAATCCATTGTATATAAACTCTGCCTCTTTATTACTTTATGTAAAAGGCGGTCAGGTAACCTAACTAGTTTTAGGACATAGTCAGGTCCTAGATTTTTATATTATTGTAATTAGAACAAAAAAATAATATAAAATACAAAGAAATCGCTATGACATATAAAAACCCAACCTTTTATATTATTGTAATTAAAACAAAAAAAATATAAAATAAAATACAAAGAAATAAATATGATAGATATTATAAAACAACCTGTTTAATGGTATTAAATTTTTATTACAAATAACTTCAGTTAATTCTTTAATAAAAACTAAAAAATAAAAACAACGGCACAGAAGTAAAACTTAATTAGCCTTTTATATTACACTGCTGTTTAAAACACCTTAAATTTTTTTTTTAAATTTTATTGTTTATAAAACCTTGTTTACATATCTACTTAAACTAAGTTCTAAAATAAATAAAACGACGAACTACCAAGCCTATCTTACTATAAAAATTCAAACATAAAATATATATAAAACGAATAAAAATTAAATTGGAATTTTAATTTAGATCAAAAAAATATATAAATGAAAATAGCCAGACTTGAACTGACAACCTAATACTTATCAAGTATTTGCTATTACCATTAAGCTATATTTTCAAAATTTTTTTTTATACTAGTTTTTATTACATAAAAAACTTTATAGAGGTTACCTATTTTGTTTTGTTTAACGTAAATATATCGAATCAAATACTATGGTTTTGCTAATAACCTTAAAAAACAAAATTCCATTTAGTAAAAAATGATCTAAATTAAATTTATAAAAAAACCATATTCATAATATGAATAGTATACTAATAAATAAAACTAGAACACCATATAGAACATAGACTGATCCCATAAAAACCGAATAGTAAGTTTAAAGCATAGTAAGGTTCTACATCCTTTAAATAATAGTAATTAGAACAAAAAAAAGAAATTAATACGATATAAAAAAAACAACCTGTTTAAAGCATGAAATTTTTATTTACAAATACTTTACTTAAATTCTTTAATAAAAAACACTAATTTTTGAAAACTAAAAAATTTATATGTACAATAAAAATAACCTTATTTTCATACATAAAAAATTTCATTTAAATAAGATGATATATATAATTAAAAATAAAAGCAGCGGTGCAGGACTTGAACCTTACATTAAAAGGGGATTAGCCTTTTATCCTAACCATTTAGATGAACCACGCCTATAGATCTTTATTTTTTAATTCTAAAAAACATAATAATTACTTATAAAATAAAAATAAAGTTTAAATCTAAAGAAAGAAAAAAAAATGTTAACCTAACTATCCATACATTAAAAAGGCGCCAATGCTGCCTAACCAGTTTTAAGACTTAGTCAGGTCCGCCATGCTGCTATTATTTTTGTTAAAAGAAATTTGGTTCAGTCAAACACCCTTTATAACTAAGAATTAAGTAGCAACAAAGCCAATCACCTCTTTATTACCTCAAGTAAAAGGCTTTCAGGCGGCCTAACTAGTTTTAGGACTTAGTCAGGTCCAGAATACCGCTATTTATTTTGTTAAGAAGTTAAGGGACCTTTATTATTTTTAATTTATATTTTTTTATAAAAAAAAATTACATTATTATTTTTCATTTGTATTTTTTTATAAAAAAAAATTACATTATTATTTTTCATTTGTATTTTTTTATAAAAAAAAATTACATTATTATTTTTAATTTGTACTTTTTTATAAAAAAAAGATTAACCTAACTATCCATAAATTAAAACCAAAAAATAATAGAAAGAAAATGTTATGATATTAAAAAAACAAAGAAAGCATTTCCAATATACTAAAACCAATCAATTCTTTATTACTCGTTGCGCAAAAGGTGCTCCGACAGCCTAACTAATTTTATGAATAGTCAATCTTTTATATTATTGTAATTAGAACAAAAAAATGGTATAAAAACAAAAAAAAATCATTCTGCCATATAACCTTACTCAACCTATAATCTTTTATACTATTATAATTAAAACAAAAAAATAATATAAAATATAAAGAAATCACTACGGCATATAAAAATCTTTTATAGTATTGTAATTTAAAAAAATATATATAAAATAAAATACAAAAAAATAAATAGGATATATAATATAAAACAACCAGTTTAAGAATATTACATTTTTATTACAAATACTTTACTTAAATTCTTTAATAAAAACACTAATTTTTGAAAACTAAAAAATTTATATGTACAATAAAAATTACCTGATTTTCATACATAAAAAATTACATTTAAATAAAATTATATATATAATTAAAAATAAAAGCAGCGGTGCAGGACTTGAACCTTACATTGAAAGGGGATTAGCCTTTTATCCTAACCATTTAGATGAACCACGCGTATAGATCTTTGTTTTTTAATTCTAAAAAACATAATAATTACTTATAAAATAAAAATAAAGTTTAAATCTAAAGAAAGAAAAAAAATGTTAACCTAACT